>NZ_JAZDQN010000004.1:0-270748 GCF_036324125.1 Pseudomonas ulcerans
GGTTCAACACCCGCGCGTTCGGGGGGCTTCCCCTGCGCCCCGGGGGGGGGGGGGTCCCCCCGCGATGGCGTTTGTCCCCCCCCGCCCCAATGCGGGGGTCACCCCGCTCCCACAAGGCCTGGGCTGAATCGCTAGACGGGGACCCAGACTGCGTCCCAGTGGGGATAATTCCGAACCTTGTCTACCAGGCCTGCCCGTAGTGGATTGGCAATGATGTAGCGGGCGACTGCAACGACATCGTCCTCCCGCCGCAGTGCACGGTCATGAAATCCGGACTGCCATAGTTGTCCTCGGGTCCCTCGATCCTGTTGATCACGTAAGCACTGCGGGACTTGAACCGTCTCATAAGCACTTCCAGCTGTGTTTCATGCAACTCGACCAACCAGTGGATATGGTCGGGCATCACCACCCAGGCAAGCGATGTGGCCATCCCCTCCTCCTGAGCCAGACGAAATTGCTGCACAACCGCACGGGCCATCCACAAGTCATGGAACAAGGGCTCGCGGTTCTCCACGGAGCAGGTCAGGAAGTACAGCCGCCCGTACTCGGAGTAACGGCCGATACGCAGACGCTTGGAGGCTGGGTAGGACATTGGACGGAACCTTGAAAGTCGAGACTTTCAACCTAGCCAGCGCTGCAACCCTGAGTGCAGACAAGATGGTTCACCATATGTCCGCAATCCCTGTGGGAGTCCGCTCAGCCTTTCTGGCTGCACTGTCGGTCAAGGTCAACACGAACCCTGTGGGAGCGGGTTTACCCGCGATTGCGTCGGTGATATCCCCATAGTAATCGCGGGTGAACCCGCTCCCACACGGTCATCGCGCGGCCCTCTCCGGCTCCTTGATCTTGTACCACGCCACATACAACGCCGGCAGGAACAACAGCGTCAGCAACGTCGCGACAATGATCCCGCCAATCATCGCGTAGGCCATCGGCCCCCAGAACACCTCCCGCGCTATCGGGATCATCCCCAGGCTCGCCGCCGCCGCGGTAAGCAGGATCGGCCGCCGCCGGTGGTTGGTGGCTTCCACCACTGCATCCCAAGGTGCATATCCCTGCGCCTCGTACTCGTCGATCTGCGTCACCAGGATCACCGAGTTGCGGATGATGATGCCGATCAGCGCCAGGATCCCGAGGATCGCCACGAAGCCCATCGGCGTTCCCGTCGGCACCAGCGCGAGCACCACGCCGATCAGCCCCAGCGGCGCCACGCTGGCCACCAGGAACAGCTTCTGCACACTGTGCAGCTGGATCATCAGGAAGGTCGCCATGAGGAACAGCATCAGCGGTATCACCTTGGCGATCGGCCCCTGGGCCTTGCCGCTCTCCTCCACCGTACCGCCAGTCGCCACCTCGTAGCCGGTGGGCAGCTTGCTGGCGAACTCGTCGATCTTAGGTTTGAGCTGCTTGACCAGATCGGTCGGCTGGATCTCGTCGCGCACCGAGGCCTTGATGGTGATGGTCGGCTTGCGATCGCGCCGCCATACCAGCGGCTGCTCCAGCTCGTAACGCACGGTGGCGAAGGCCAGCAGCGGGATCGAGGTGCCGCTCGGGGTGACGATCTGCAGGTTCTGCAAGGTCTGCGGCGAACCACGTTCGCTGTCCTCGGCCCGCGCCACCACGTCGATCAGGTAGATGTTGTCGTGCACCTCGGTCACCGGCGCACCACTGACGATGGCCTGCATCACGTTGGCCACGTCTTCCGACGACAAGCCAAGCTGCCGTGCCTTGTCCTGGGCGATCTCGATCCGCAGCACCTTGCCCGGCTCGTTCCAGTCGTAAATCATCTCGCCGATATGCGGGTTGCTGTCGAGCAGGGTCGCCAGGTCGATGGCGTGCTTGCGCACCAGGTCGATGTCCTTGCCGCTGACCCGGTACTGGATCGGCCGCCCCACCGGCGGGCCCATCTCCAGCGACTGCACGTTGCTGCCGATGCCGACGAAATCATCCCGCAGGCGTTTTTCCAGGCGCGCCTTGAGCGCTTCCCGCGATTCGAAGCCCTTGCTCACCACCACCAGCTGCGCGTAGTACGGGTTCTGCAACTGCTGGTCCAGCGGCAGGTAGAAACGCACCGCGCCCTGGCCGATGTAGGTGCTCCAGTGGGCGATGTCCGGGTCGTCCTTGAAGGTCGCCTCGAAGCGGTCGACCACCTTGCGGGTTTCCTCGATCGAGGCGTTCTGCGGCAGGTTGATGTCCACCAGCAGCTCCGGCCGGTCCGAGGACGGGAAGAACTGGTTCTGCACGAAGCGCATGCAGAAGATCGACAGGGCGAACAGCAGCACGGTGCCGACGATGGTCAGCCAGCGATGACGCATGCACCACAGCAGGCCGCCATGGAAGGCCTTGCCGACCCGCCCGGGCTCCGCCTCGTGCTTCTTCACCTGATTACTCAGCAGATGCACGCCCAGCACTGGGGCGAACAGCACCGCCACCACCCAGGACACCAGCAAGGCCACGGCGATCACCGCGAACAGGGTGAAGGTGTATTCCCCCGCCGAGCTGGCATTGAGGCCGATGGGCACGAAGCCGGCCACGGTCACCAGGGTCCCGGTGAGCATGGGGAAGGCCGTCGAGGTGTAGGCGAAGGTGGCCGCCTGGTCCTTGGTCTCGCCCATTTCCAGGCGGGTGACCATCACCTCCACGGTAATCATCGCGTCGTCCACCAGCAGGCCCAGGGCGATGATCAGCGCGCCGAGGGAAATCCGCTGCATGGTGATGCCGCTGTACTCCATGAACACGAAGACCATCGCCAGCACCAGCGGGATCGAGCAGGCCACCACCAGCCCGGCGCGCACGCCGAGGCTGACGAAGCTCACCAGCAACACGATCACCACCGCTTCGAACAGCGCGCTGGTAAAGCCGCCCACCGCTTCCTTCACCACCACCGCCTGGTCGGACACCGTGTGCACGCCGACGCCCACCGGCAGTTCGGTGGTCACCTGGTCCATCTTCTCCCGCAGCAATTCGCCGAACACCTGCATGTTGCCGCCGGCCTTCATGCCGATCGCCAGGCCGATGGCCTGCTGCCCGTTGTAGCGGAACTGCACCGTCGGCGGGTCGGCGTAGCCACGGCGGATCTCGGCGATATCGGCGAGGCGGTAGAAGCGATCGTCGAGGCGCAGGTTGACCTCGGCCAGGTCTTTCTCCGAGGCGAACTGGCCGCTGGTGCGCACGGAAATCCGCTCCGGCCCGGCCTCGATCACCCCGGCCGGGGTCACCGCGTTCTGCGCTTGCAGGGCCTGCACCACCTGGCGCTGGTCGACGCCCAGGGCCGCCAGCTTGCGGGTGGAAAAGTTCAGGTAGAGCACTTCGTCCTGGGTGCCGATCATCTCGACCTTGCCCAGGTTCGGTACCTCGCGGATCTCGGCGCGCACCTGCTCCACGTAGTCGCGCAGCTCGCGCATGCTTAGGCCATCGGCGGTAAAGGCGTAGATCGAGCCGAACACGTCGCCGAACTCGTCGTTGAAGCCGGGCCCCTGGATGCCCTGGGGAAACTCGCCGCGGATGTCCTGGACCTTCTTGCGCACCTGGTACCAGATCTGCGGGATGTCGACGGCCTTGGTGGTGTCGCGCAGGTACACGTAGACCGTGGATTCCCCGGGCCGGGTGTAGCTCTTCACGTAGTCGAGGGAGTCCAGTTCCTCCAGTTTCTTCTCGATGCGGTCGGTGACCTGCAGCAGGGTCTCGTCCTGGGTCGCTCCAGGCCAGCGGGTCTGGATCACCATGGTCTTGATGGTGAAGGACGGGTCTTCCTCACGCCCGAGGTTGAAGTAGGAGAACACGCCCATAAGCAGGGCGACGAACATCAGGTACCAGACGAACGACTGATGGCGCAGGGCCCATTCGGAGAGGTTGAAGCTTCCTTTCATCGCGTGCCTTCCTCATCGACCTTGACCTTCTGCCCCGGCTTGAGACTGTTCACGCCCGCCGTGACCACCCGTTCGCCAGGCTGCACCCCCGACGCCAGCAGCACCCTGTCCGGCCCACGTTCCAGCACCTGCACGTCCCGCGGATTGACCACCTTCTGCTGCGTGTCGACGATCCAGACCCGGGCCTTGCCGTCGACCTCCTGCACCGCACTGGGCGGCACCTCGCTGCGCGGGGTCACCGCCGAGCTGAGGGCGACGCTGATCGAGGTGCCGAGGCGGAAGGCCTCCGGGGTTTCGTCCAGGGTCAGGCGGGTGCGCCGGGTACGGGTGCTGGCGTCGGCCTGGGGCTCGATCTCACGGACCACGGCACGGGTGCGGATGCTGTTGTCCAGTTGCGCCATCACGGTGAATTCCACGCCCTGGCCGAGGGCGTCGGCCAGTGAGGTCGGCAGGTCGATCACCGCTTCCTTGATGTCCGGCCGTGCCAGGGTCACCACCGCCTGCCCGGCGGCCACGGTCTGCCCGGCCTCGGCCTGCCAGTTGGTGACCACCGCGCCGTGATCGGTGCGCAGCTGCGCGTAGCCAAGCTGGTCGCGGGCCTGCTGCACGCTGGCCTTGGCCTGTTCGAGGGTGGCGCCGGTGGTCTTCAGGTCGGTCTGGGCGATATCCAGCTGCGCCTGGGCACCAACGCCACGGTCATACAGCTGCTGCTGGCGGCGGGCATTGGCCTGGGCATTGATCCACTGCGCCTGGACCCGGGCCAGGTCGCCTTCGGCGGCGCGCAACTGGTTCTGCTGGTCGGTAGGATCGAGGCTGGCGAGCACGTCACCGGGCTTCACCGTGGCGCCCACATCCACCCAGCGCCGGGCGATGCGCCCGCCCACGCGAAAGCCCAGGGTGCTTTCGTAGCGGGCCTGGATGGTCCCGGCGAAACGCCCGAGATCGAGCGCGCCGTGGGTCTGCACCTGCATCGACAGCACCGGGCGGATCGGTTCCGGCGCTTGCTCTTCCCCGCCGCAGGCTGCCAGCAGCAGGCAACCCACCACGACCACGCCGGCCTTCATGGCTTCACCCCCGCGTTATCGGCGATTTCCACCTGCATGCCGGGGTGCAGCAACTGACCGCCACGGATCACCACCGACTGGCCGCTCTGCAGGCCCTCGCTGACCACCACCTTGCCGGTCAGGTAGCGCCCGACCGTGACCTTCTGCAACTGCACCTTGTTGCCCTCGCCCACCAGCCAGACCGCCGGTTCGTGCAGGTCCTTGGTCAGCGCCGACCATGGCAGCTCGATGGCCGGATGGCCCTGGACATTGCCGGTGGCGCTCACCGCCGAACCCAGCTGCATGCCGTCCGGTACCGCGTCGAGGGCGATCTTGACCTGTACCGTGCCGCTCTGCGCCGACACCGTCGGGGTGATTTCACGCACGTGGCCGGTGGTCTGCACCTTGGGATCGTCGATCAGGCTGACGGTGATCGCCTTGCCGCTGTCCGGCGACAGCAGCAGCGACTCGTATACATTGAACACCGCGTCGCGCCCGCCATCCCGGGCCAGGCTGAAGATCGGCACCGTGGCCTGGACCACCTGGCCGACCTCGGCCTGGCGCTCGGTGATGACCCCGGCCGCGTCGGCGATCAGGGCGGTATAGCTCAGTTGTTCCTTGGCATTGGCAAGCTGCGCCTCGGCCGCCTTCAAGGCGCTCTGGCTGCTGCGCAACGCGGCCTGGGCCGAGTCGTACTCGCTCTGGCTGGTATAGCCCTTGGGCAGCAGCTTCTGCTGGCGCACGAAGGCTGCCGAGCTCTGCGTCACCCGCGCCCGCGCCGCCAGCACCTCGGCATTGGCCGAATCGACGTTGGTCTGCAGGTCCTTGGGATCGAGCCGCGCCAGCACCTGGTTGGCCTTGACGTGATCGCCTACATCGACGCTGCGGGAAATGATCTTGCCGCCCACGCGGAACGACAGGTCGCTGTGCACCCGGGCCTGCACATCGCCGGTGAGGGTCACCTTGGCGGCAAAGTCCGCCGCCTCGACCTTCTGCACCGCCACGCGTGGGTGCTGCGGTTGCTCCGCAGGCTTGTCACGGCATCCCGCCAGGCCCAGTGCCAGGCCAAGGCACGCGAAAAAACAAGAACGCGACAGCTTCATGCGGGCTCCTTTGCATGTGCCGGTTCGAGGGGTAACGAGATTGATGCGTTTGTTAGCGTAGATCAGGCTTTGGATACTGCCCACGCGACACTCCGGTCTCTCTTGCTCGTGTTCGATAGAGATCGATGGTTTTCGCAGGTGGTTGGTTCACTTTGGTTTTTGCCGGCCCTGTCCAGCTTCAGCAAGCAAAAGCACCTTCACCGACAGAACTGACAGGTTCGATCGGCGATACTGGGCATCTTTTCCCTCTGTGGAACACACCCATGCTCACCACCCTGGCCGTCGCCAACTACCGCTCGATCAACCGCCTGGTCCTGCCCCTGGGCCGACTGAACCTGATCACCGGCCCCAACGGCAGCGGCAAGTCCAACCTGTACAAGGCCCTGCGCCTGCTGGCCGAGACCGCCCATGGCGGGGTGGTCAACGCGCTGGCCAGCGAAGGCGGGCTGGAGTCGACCTTCTGGGCCGGCCCGGAGCGCATTACGCGGCGCATGAGCCAGGGCGAGGTGGAGATCGAGGGCGGGCCACGGCAGAAGGTGAAACGCCTGTGGCTGGGGTTCGCCGGCGAGGACTTCGGCTATGCCATCGGCCTCGGCCTGCCAGCGCCATCGTCTGTCACGCGTTTCGCCCTTGACCCGGAAATCAAGCGCGAGAGCCTCTGGGCCGGACCTCTCTGTCGCCCGGCCAGTCTGCTGGTCGATCGCCGCGGCGGCGTCATCAAGGCCCGCGAGGGGCGCCAATGGGACGTGCTGGCGCAGCATGCGTCCTGTGCCGACAGCCTGTTCGACCAGGTCGGGAACCTGCGTTCGTCGCCGGAAGTCCTGGTGTTGCGCGAGCAGATCCGTGGCTGGCGCTTCTACGATCACCTGCGCACCGACGCCCAGGCGCCGGTACGCTCTCCACGCCTGGGCACGCGCACGCCGGTACTGCACCACGACGGTCGCGACCTGGCGGCGGCGTTGCAGACGATCATGGAAGTGGGTGATGTGCAGGCCCTGCACGACACCATCGCCGACGCCTTTCCCGGTTCACGCCTGGCTATCGATGCGGTGCCGGGTGGCCTGTTCAGCGTGCAGTTGCATCAGGAAGGGCTGCTGCGGCCGCTGTCGGCGGCAGAGCTGTCGGACGGTACCCTGCGCTACCTGCTGCTGGTGGCGGCGCTGCTGACCCCGCGCCCGCCCACCATGATGGTGCTCAACGAGCCGGAAACCAGCCTGCACCCGGACCTGATCCCGGCGCTGGCGCGCCTGATCATCAAGGCCTCGCAACACTGCCAGGTATGGGTGGTATCGCACTCGCGGGGGTTGATGGAGGCGCTGGAAGGGGATGCAACCTGCAACTCCATCGTCCTGGAAAAGCACCTCGGGCAGACCCGGGTGGTGGGACAGGGGATGCTGGATGAGCCAGCATGGAACTGGCCGGAGTGAGGTCAGGTTTTTCTCACCGCCTTTACCAAGACGTGAGTCGGCTGTTTCCATGTTCCCTTGAAATACTCCTGCCGCTGGCCAAGCCCTACCTCGACGTCCCACGTGTAGTCATGTGTCGCCTTGAAGCGTGTCTTGGCGTCAACCAGCTTCATGTTCAGCGATGCCTCCGCCATCGAGACGCCCGGCACCTTGCCCGCCGCCGCGCCTATGACCTTTTCGACATCGGACGCAAGGCCACGATTTTCGATGCCGGGATGTGCAGCAGGCCTCTTGAGGTAATCGTCGAAGTTGCGCCTGGAAAACCTGTCGACTGCACCGCGCATTTCCTTTGACACCAAGCGCAACCTGGTGAGGTCATCCGCAGGAAGGTAATTTAAGGCCAGCTCAAGAGCAGCGGGTTTCGATGTCGTGGACACCGGCCTCGTCGTAGGCGCTGTAGCACCCAATGATGCCATTGATGAGTATGAGGACAGCATGGTTACGCTTGTTCTGGGGCTATCGCTTTGCGGACCGGTGGGCTCGAAATACCAATCGCTCTGCTGCGGCCGGAAACGCGTTGAAGAACTGAACATCCGTGAAGCCAGTGAGGTGAGCTGAAACTTCATGTTCCCGAACCACAAAAAGTGCCCACTGGGATCGCTGGCATTCACCGGGTCCCCTGCGCAATAGGCGTAGGCATTCAACCCACCCCGCCCGAACGGACTCCAGCTGTCGGCGCTGGTAAAGCGCATCAGCACCGGGTTGTAGGCGCGATAGCCCTGGCCCAGCAGGTAGTAGCCGGTTTTGCGGGCCGGGGAATCCAGGGATTTCGCGGTCTTGTCGGACATGGGCGGCACCTGAGGAGTTTGCGCAAGGCGTGCCTACAGCATATCCACCGGTGCCACCCTGCCTAGCTGGCAGATCTGTCAGGTCGAGCCAGGGATATTCCCCCGGCTGCGACCATCTATCGGACAGGACACTGACCGAACCTCACCCCTGCCACTTGCCCCCTTCGACGATCACGCTTTCCGGCTTGGTGTCGTCGCTCAGTTCCTTGCGCACGTACTGGTCGTACAGCTTGAGCAGGTACTTCTGCTCGCCCAGGCGCGCCAGCTCGGCGTTGACCCAGTCACGCAGCTCGATATTGCCCTTCTTCACCGCCGGTGCGATCGGCGCTTCTTCGCCAAGGAACTCCGGCAGCACGCGGTAGCCCGGGTTCTGCTTCGACCAGCTGAACAGGATCAGGTTGTCCTGCGCGTAGGCATCGCCACGGCCATTGGCCAGGGCTTGCAGCGACTCGCTGTTCTTCTCGAACTTGAGCAGCTTCCAGTCCGGGTGGTTCTTGGTCAGCCAGATATCGGCGGTGGTGCCGGTGGTGACAATGGTGGTCTTGTCGGCCAGGTCATCCAGCTTCTGCACGCTGCTGCCGTCCGCCACCAGGGCCTGCACGGCGACGCGCAGGTTGGGGTTGGTGAATTCCACCGCTTCCTTGCGCTCCGGGGTGACGGTCATGTTGGCCAGAATCAGGTCGACCTTGTCGCTCTGCAGGAAGGGAATGCGGCTGGCCGGCTCGACGGCGACGAACTCCACCTTGTTCTCGTCGCCCAGCAGCGACTTGGCGAAGGCGCGGCCGATATCGGTATCGAAGCCGACATAGCGGCCCGTCTCGTCGACGAAGCCGAACGGCGGCTTGTCGGTGAACACGCCGACGATCAGCTTGTCGCGGGCCTTGATGGTATCCAGGTAGCTGGAGGTGGCCGGCGCCGGGGTCGCAGCGGCGGACTTGGGCGGCTCTTCGGCCTTGTTGCAGCCGGCGAGCAAGGCCAGGCCGAACAGGGACAACAGCAGTTTCGAGGTTTTGGCAGTCTTCATGTCAGTTCCTTTTGAGGTCGCTCCGGCAGGTTTTCGACGTAGGAGAATTTCTCCAGGAACTGCTGCGCGCGTGCGGTCCGCGGGTTCGTGAAGAAGTGCTCCGGGGGGCTCTGTTCAAGGATCCTGCCGGACTCCATGAACACGATGCGATCGGCCACCGCGCGGGCGAAGGCCATTTCGTGGGTAACGATGAGCAGGGTCATGCCGTCGCGGGCCAGGCCCTGGATCACCTGCAGGACTTCCTTGACCATCTCAGGGTCGAGGGCCGCGGTGACTTCGTCGAACAGCATCACCCGCGGGTTCATGCACAGCGACCGGACGATGGCGATGCGTTGCTGCTGGCCGCCGGAGAGCTGGCGCGGCCAGGCGTCGCGCTTGTCCAGCAGGCCGACCCGGGCCAGCAGCGCCTCGGCCTGGGCCTGGGCTTCGTGGCGCTCGCGCTTCTGCACCTTGAGCGGGCCGAGCAGCAGGTTGTCGAGCACGGTCATGTGGCCGAACAGGTGATAGCTCTGGAACACCATGCCGACCTGCTGGCGGATCTCGCGCCAGTCGGTCTTCGGGCCCAGCAGCTCGCGGCCTTCCAGGCGCAGGCTGCCGCTGTGGGCGGCTTCCAGGCCGTTGAGGCAGCGCAGCAGGGTGCTCTTGCCGCAACCGCTGGGGCCGAGGATCACCAGCGTTTCGCCGGCCTCCACGCTCAGGTCGAGGTCCTTGAGCACCTGCTGCTCGCCGAAGTATTTGTTGAAACCCTTGAATTCGATCAGTGCGCTCATGCGTGTGCCCAGCGCCGCTCCAGGGCCCTGGAAGCGGCCGAGAGCGGGTAACAGATAAAGAAGAAGAACAGGAACAGCGCGCCGTAGATCAGCACCGACTCATAGGTACGCTCGATGATCTGCTGGCCGACCTTGATCACATCCACCACGCCGATCAGCACCGCCAGGGAGCTGGTCTTGATGATGCGGGTGTAGATGTTGATGGTCGGCGGGGTCATGCGCTTCAGCGCCTGGGGCAGCAGGACATGGCCGTACAGCTGCCAGCCGGACAGGCCGATGGACAGCCCCGCCTCGCGCTGGCCGCGGGGCAGCGATTGCAGCGCGCCGCGGACCACCTCGCCCACTTCGCTGGCGCCCCACAGCGCCAGCACCAGCACGGCGCACCAGAAGCTCGGCAGGCTGACGCCGAGGAAGATCGGCAGGCCGAAGAACAGCAGGTACAGCCAGACCAGCACCGGGATGGCGCGGAACAGTTCCAGGTAGATCCTCAGCGCAAGATTCACGCTGCGCTTGCCGAGGGTCGCCAGCACGCCGTAGAGCACGCCGCCCAGGGTGGCGAAGAGGATGCCCAGGCCGGAGATCGCCAGGGTCTGCGCGGCGCCCTTGCCCAGTTGCGGCAAGGACACCAGCAGCAGCTCAAGACCCGAACTGGCCATGTTGCAGCCTCCTTTCCAGGCGGCTCAGCAGCAGCGATAGCGGCAGGAACAGCAGGACGCAGATCAGCGTCATCACCGCGAGCATCTCGTAGGTCTTGTAGTAGAGGGCGATGTAGCTCTTGGTGGTGTAGAGGATTTCCGGCACCGCCACCGCCGAGACCACGGTGGTTTCCTTGAGCAGGAAGATGAAGTTGGCGAACAGCGCCGGCAAGCTGAGGATGCCGGCCTGGGGCAGGATCACATGGCGCAGCAGCTGGCCTTCGGATAGGCCGATGGAGCGCCCGGATTCCAGCTGCGCGGCGGGCACCGCTTCGACGCCGGCGCGCAGCACCTCGGTGAGGTAGGCACCGCCGAGGAAGGTCATGGTGATGATCGCCGCAGCGAAGCCGGAGATCTTCACCCCCAGGGCCGGCAAGGCGAAGTAGACGAAGAACAGCTGGATCAGCAGCGGCGTGTTGCGGGCCAGCTCGACGTAGAGACCGACCAGGCGGTGCAGGACCGGGGTGCGATAGAGCAGGATGGCGGCGTTGATGACCGCGACCAGCAGCGAGGTGGCGATGGCGATCAGGCCGACCTGCAGGGTGACACCGACAGCCTTGAGGAAGGCCGGCAGGGTGCCGAGGATGAAAGCGAAATCGAAGCTCATGGGGGAAGTCTTTTCCGAACCGGCCCGGGGTTGCCGGGGTGGTTGTCCGCAGTGTTGAAGGCGGGTAAGCCTTACTGGGGAAAGACTCTAAAGGTATAAAAATTATTATTTAAATACCGTTATTGCATATTGATATGCACCGTGAAACCTGACCTGTTTCGTTATTGTCACCGGGGACACTTGATGAGTTTCACCAAGGCTTGCGTGTAAGCAAATTGCGCTCGTGGCGCTCCATGCGTCCCGTTCGGATCTTCCAGATGTGCGGTCGCACGCCTTTGATGAATTCAATCAACTGGGTATCGGGTTGGGGCTGTTCCTTCACCGTTCTAAGATAACTGTCAAAATCCTTCTCCAGGATTCTTGGGGCTTTCGCGCCACTTGCCTTTAATCCGCCAAATGGCAGGTAGTTACTCAGTGCTCTCTGGGCAGCTGATCCACCGCCATGCGTCCCGGAATGCTGGATGAACGCGTCAATATCCAGGTTCCTGACGGCTTGCTGAAGCGAGAAATCGAGGTCCCCAATCACCGGTGGTCCACCGCCGCCTGCAGGGGGAGCTCCAGACGCCGAGGGTGGTGTTGATGGGCTCGCCCCAGCAAGCTGAGGAGAGCTCACCGGGATTACCGGGGGCCTGGACGGATTCGGGACAATCACTGACTGCCGCGTCTGGCCCTGCGGAAGAGGAGGAGGTGGTGAAATCGGTCTCGGCTGCGTGGAGAAGGCATCCAACCATGTTCTCTTGGGTCCCAGAACACCAATGCCGACAGCCAGTGCCGCCACCCCAATCGCCACGGAGATCCACAACCAGGGCGAGGAGTCATCCGAACCTGAGTTCCCGTGCGCGGCATGGCCGGTGGGATCGCGGTGATTGACCGGATCGCCAAGGCAATACTGGTAGGGATTGAGTCCTCCGCTGCCGAACGGACTCCAGCTGTCTGGCTGGTTGAAGCGCATCAGCACCGGGTTGTAGCCGCGGTAGCCGTTGCCCAGCAGGTAATGGCCGGTTCGGGATTCGAGGAACTGGCCGTCGAATCCGAGCCCGCCTGGACGATTGACGCCGGGCCCAAGGACGCGACAGTCAGATTGTGCGGTCAAGGATGCAGAAGGATTTGCGGGTGTATACATGGCGCTATCCTGCCCGGAAAATGTGTTCACGATCGATGCCGATGCGGGCTCTGTCCTGCTCAGGACCATGCGCATGGCGGCATCTGAGCCAGAACTGGCGTGCTTCCGCTATAGGCGCCTTTCATCCAAAACGACCCGCAGAGCCCGATAGAATTCTTCGTCATCGAGGCGGTTTCTCAACAACGCTTCCCGACGTAGCGAATGGAGATGCGTTTGCCGAATAACGGGATTGTTACCCTGGGAAGCCAAGGCGTCAGCACGAACACTGACGCTAAGAGGTAATTCCCGGAACAACGCCTTCATAACCGGAATTCTGCTCCGATGCTCATTGGCAAGGGCGCGGATTCCCTGGGCGTCCCTGGCCTCAATCAAGGCAGGAAGCTGGGTCCGTATGCGCTCGTTACGTATCTCAGCGTCAACCAGATTCGCCCTGCGAGGCGGCGGGGTGACCTGCAATGCCCCGGCGCTTCCTGCGGAAGCTGCCACGACAGAGCTTGATGTAGAGCCAGAAGGCGAAGCGGCAGCCAAACGAAGCCTCGCCGGCGACGTACCCGCAGAGGTTCCGGGGACTACCGCAGCCGTTGCGGCGACTACCGGAGGCGGTTCGAGAAACTCCCCCAGTAGTCGAGAAGCTTCACGTCCGGCCGTGTAAGGGCTGCCGGGCGGGCTGGCATAGGGGTCCGGCAACGGCCTGAATCTGTGCCGAAAGCGTATCGCGCCAAAAATCGGCAGATGCCCGGTAGGATCGGCAGCGTTGACCGGGTCGCCCTCGCAGTAAGCGTAGGCATTGAGCCCACCGGCCCCGAACGGACTCCAGCTATCGGGCTGGGTAAAGATCCTCAACACCGGGCTGTAGGCGCGATAGCCCATCCCCAGAAGGTAGTGGCCTGTAACGGACTCGAGGAGCTCGCCGTTGTAGCCCGACAAGGCCCTGTACCGATGCGCTGCCGTCATGACTCGTCCCCGGAAAGATTGGAACGCTCCAAGCGTATAGCAACACCGTTTCGCCCATAACTGGCAGAACTGTCAGGTTCGCAGCAGAAAAAGAAAAACCGCTTTGGCAGCGGTTTTTCATCAACAGTCGAAACTACGGTGAATCAGAACGCCGGCAGTACCGCGCCGCTGTACTTCTTCTCGATGAACTGCTTCACCTCAGGCGAGGTCAGGGCCTTGGCCAGCTTCTGGATGGCGTCGCTGTCCTTGTTGTCCGGACGGGCTACCAGGAAGTTCACGTAAGGCGAGTCGCTGCCCTCGATCACCAGCGCATCTTTCGCCGGGTTCAGGCCGGCTTCCAGGGCGTAGTTGGTGTTGATCATGTCCAGGTCGACCTGGTCCAGCACACGCGGCAGCATGGCAGATTCCAGCTCGCGGAATTTCAGCTTCTTCGGGTTCTCGGCGATGTCTTTCGGGGTCGCCAGGGCGTTCTTCGGGTCCTTCAGGGTGATCAGGCCGGCCTTCTGCAGAAGCAGCAGGGCGCGACCGCTGTTGCTGCCCTCGTTAGGGATGGCGACGGTGGCGCCTTCCTTCAGCTCGGACAGGCTCTTGACCTTCTTCGAGTAGCCACCGAACGGCTCGACGTGAACGCCGATCACGGTTTCCAGGTGGGTGCCCTTGCCTTCGTTGAAGTTCTTCAGGTACGGCAGGGTCTGGAAGTAGTTGGCGTCCAGGCGTTTCTGGTCGACCTGCACGTTAGGCTGCACATAGTCGGTGAAGACCTTGATTTCCAGGTCCACGCCCTCTTTGGCCAGGGTCGGCTTGATCAGCTCCAGGATCTCGGCATGCGGAACCGGAGTAGCAGCTACCACCAGCTTCTCGGCGGCGTGGGCAAAACCGGCAACCGACAGCGCGGCCGCCAGGGCAGTCATCAACAGAGCTTTTTTCATGTGCAGTCCTTATTGGTATTGCGCGCCTCGTGGGCGTCGATCGTGTTGGTTGGCCGGGCCCGTGCTGCCCGGCGTGAGGCGGACAATATCGGGATTTTTTATTCCCGAACAATATCTTTTGGTTAGCCGCTTATTCCTTTTTTGAAATCCCTCTCAATGCACCCTGCGCAACGCTCTAGCTAGCGGCTTGCGTGAGACGCAACAGGGTTTGCTCCAGCAGCTTCTGCAAGGCGCGGCGCTCCTGGGCGTCGCCCAGCTCGGTAATGCGCTCCAGGCGCTGGGCCAGGGCGTGCAACGGCGTCGGCAGGTTGAGGTGCTCGGCGAGGATTTCGTCGCCGCTGCCTTGCAGCAGGGCGAAGTGGATGACGTTCTCCAGCTCGCGGGTATTGCCCGGCCAGTCGTGCAGTTCCAGCACGCGCTGGGCTTCTTCGCTGAGCAGCGGCACCGGGCGGTTTAGCTTGGGGCTGTAGATGCCGACGAAGTATTCGGCCAGCGGCAGGATATCGCCGACCCGCTCGCGCAGCGCCGGCAGCTCCAGCCGGCCTTCGTGCAGATAGTCGAACAGGCGCGGGTGGAAATGCCCGGCGGCCACCGCCTCGGCCAGGTCGATGCTCGACGCGGCGACCAGGCGCACATCCACCGGATGCGGCTGTTGCGCACCGACGCGGTAGACCTCGCGGTTTTCCAGGGCGGCCAGCAGCTTGACCTGGATCGGCAGCGGCAGGTCGGCGATTTCGTCGAGGTAGAGCGTTCCACCGTTGGCCGAGCCGAACCAGCCGGCGCGGCTGCTGGCCGTGCCGCTATGGGCGCCGGCGGTATAGCCGAACAACTCGGCGTCGGCGTAGGTCGGGCTGATCGCCCCGCAGTTGACCGAGACGAACAGGCCACCACGGTCGCTGGCGCGGTGGATCTGCCGGGCCAGCAGTTCCTTGCCGGTGCCGCTTTCGCCGCGGATCAGCACCGGCAGGGCCAGCGGCGCCAGCAACTCCAGCTCCTCACGCAGCTGGCGCGAGCGCGGATCGACGAACACCAGCGCCTTGGCGCGGATGCTCAGCGGGCTCTTGTCGAGCTCGGGGAAGGTCAGCAGCGGCTGGCCGAAAGTGTCTTGTGCGGTCATGACAAAGCTCCCGCCCGGGCTCCTGGCCCGGGCGTTGCGAAAGAAAAAGGAAGAAAGACGGCGGCGGATCAGGCGCGGCGCAGGGCGCCCTGTTCCATTCGGCTCTGCAGGCGGTACAGGTAGGCGAAGCCCTGTTCCCAGGTGCTGTGGCCGGACTTGACGTTGATATGCCCGGCACCGCCGAGTACCCCGGCCTCGGCGCCCCAGGCGCGGGCCAGTTGCATGGCGCGCGGCGCGCTGACGGCGGGGTCGTTGTCGGAGGTGACCACCTGGCTGGGGAATGGCAGCAGGTCCATGGGAATCGGTGCGAAGTTGCGCAGGGCCGGCGAGCAGGCCGGGCGCTCGACATCCGCCGGCGCCACCAGCAGCGCGCCGCGAACCCGGCGCCGCAAGGCCGCGCTGGCCTGGGCGGCCCAGTGGGCGACAGTAATGCAACCCAGGCTGTGGGCGATAAGGATCACCGGTGCCTCGTCGGCGGCGATCGCCTCTTCCAGCGCCGCGACCCAGTCCCCACGCTTCGGCGTCAGCCAGTCGGCCTGCTCGACACGGGCGCTGTTGGGCAGCGTCTTGTGCCAATGGCTCTGCCAGTGCTGCTCGGGCGAACCTTGCCAGCCCGGCACAATCAGGTAACGGATCGACTCGTTGCGCATGGGGAATTGCCTCCTGCTGCGGTTGCTTGCATGCGAGGAAGTATTGGCGAGGGAGTTATATCCGTAAAGGAATAAGAAGCTATTTATTAATAACCATATTGAAAGCGGGACCGGCGAGGCAGCCCCGCCTGGCTTCAGTTGACGGTCTGGTTCCACTCGGCGGTTTCATAGCCTTCGATCAGGGCGTCGATCAGGCTTTTCGCGGCCTCCACGGCGTGCAGGGTCAACCAGGGGAAGCTGCTGGTGCCCGGGGCCGGGGTCAGGGCGAGTTGAGTGGATTCGTAGGCGCAGCGCAGGAACATCGAGGCGTGGATCAGGGTGCTGTGGGGGTCGATGCCCGGGTTTACGGTGAAGAGCGGCGGGTGGTTGGGGCATGCGCCGAAGGGGCGGGAGCAGGTTGGGGCTAACGGTGGATCGGGGACGATTTTCTTCATGATTCGCTATTCCTGTAAGGCCCCACCCTGAAGTTTCCACACCAAAGGGTGGCGGCTGTACGCGGGGTGGAAAACCGAGCGAATAGCGAAACCCGGCAGGCTCGAAAGCCTCCCGCGCACAGCCGCCATAAAGCGTTCGCTATCAAACTTGCTCAGGTTTCCACACCCGGACGCTGACCATTCAGCGACCCGGGAAGCCTAGAAGGAGTGCTTTCCATGAGCAAGGAAGCAAGGACCGACAGATCGCGTAGGTTACGTCCTAGGATTTTGATCTTCCACAAACTTTGTGTTTGCAGGTGTCTGGAATGCGGTCCCTGTGTGGTTTGCCTGAGTAGACCAGCTTGAAGCGCGTTATCCATTTCCCAGTCGATAGCGGGTCGTCAACCAAGAAGCGTTTTGAAAAAAACTCCACATTGTCGTGCGATTTGACCATCCGTACGCTGCCTCGCTTTCCCCGCGAGCAAACGCCATGAAATGGAAGGACCTGATCATCGGCGGCAAGACACTATCGATGGCCCATTTGCAGCCATTCGATATGTGCTTTGACGTTGCCGGTGATTCTCTCACCGTGAAGGTCGAGTTCGGTTTCCATTGCTTCACGGACGACAAAGGCTATGGCGAGTTGGTGCGCTTCAAACACGAGCGCCGCTATTTCTGCTCGCATCGCTACGACTGCAGCAAGCAACTACGGGACTACATGGAGCGAAGATTCTACGAAGGGCTGGCTGTCCCTTACTTCGTCAATGGCAACCAGCGGTACTACTGCCTCGACCTGCACGACTATGCGGTGTTCTTCTCGATCACAAAACCGGAGAGCACCTGCAATCTGCTCAAGCTCCGAGTCATTTCGGCTTATGAAGTTGCCACGTGGGGCCGCCATTCGCTGCCGAAAGGCAAACCGCATAACGTTCGCTACATTCTGGAGATGCGCAACGCCGGCAAATCCGTCTGAAACAAAAAGCCCCAAGGCTTTCGCGCTTGGGGCTTTTGCTGAATCTCTATATCGGCCTGTTCTTTCGCTTTCGCTTATCCCGCTCACTGGCTAGGAGAGGCTTTCACCTCCGAAATCGATACCCCCTTTCGGGTTCCGGTCCGTATCGACGAGGGCAAATCTAACGCTAGCTGCACCCTCCGTCAACCGAGCCTGGCATGCCATTTGTCACAAAGCTCACGGACAACTTGTTGATTATCTTTGCCAGTGCACCACAAAAAAAGCCGGCCCCTGCCACAGGACCGGCCACAAGTTTGCCTGAGTTGCGTGTTGCTCAGCGGGCGGTGATCACCGAAAGCTTGGTAATCCCCGCACGTTCGATCGAGGCCATGGCGCGCGCCACCTCCCCATAATTCACTCCATCGTCCGCCTGCAGTTGCACCCGAACCTCCGGGTCCTTGGCCTTCGCCGCCTGCAGGTTGGTTTCCAGCAGATCCGGCTGGATTTCATCCTTGTTGATGAACAGCTTCCCTGCCCCGTCGATGCTCACCACCAACGGATCCTTCTGTTCCACCGGGGCCACGGCCTCGGTCTTGGGCAAGTTGATCGGGATGGCGTTGGTCAAAAGCGGCGCGGTGACGATGAACACCACCAGCAGCACCAGCATCACATCCACCAGCGGCGTCACGTTGATCTCGCTGAGTACCTCGTCGCTGTCCTGGGTCGAGAAGGCCATGTCACACCGCCTCTTTCACAGGTTGGCCCGCGGCGTTACCGGCCTTGAGCAGCGTTGGGTGGGCGATGACGCGGAAGGCACTCTTCTGCGCGAGGCTGTAGAAGTCGTGGGCGAAGTCGTCGAGGTCGGCCGCGGTCAGCTTCAGGCGCCGCAGGAAGTAGTTGTAAACCAGCACCGCCGGCACCGCGACGGCGATACCCACGCCCGTGGCGACCAACGCCGCACCGATGGGGCCGGCCACGGTTTCCAGGCTCGCCGAGCCCGCCGCGCTGATGCCCTTGAGCGCTTCCATGATGCCCCACACGGTGCCGAACAGGCCGATGAAGGGCGAGGTGCTGCCGATACTGGCGACCACGGCCAGGCCGGTTTCCAGCGAGCGGCGCTCACGCACGATCTGCTGGCGCAGGGCACGTTCCAGGCGGTCCTGGTGGTTGATGGCATGGCTCAGGTCGGTGGCCTGGCCCGGCTCTCCGACGGCGATGGCGGCGTAGCCGGCCTGGGCGACACGGGCGGCGGAGCCGGGTTGCGAGTGGGCCAGCTCGGCCGCCGAATCAAGACTGGAGGCGGCCCAGAATTGCTTGTGGAAACGCTTGTCCTGGTTCTTCAGGCGGACGAACTGCACGGTCTTGACCAGGGCCAGGCCCCAGGTGACCACGGAGAAGCCGACCAGCAGCCAGATCACCGCGCTTTCGATGGACTCAAGGGGGGAAGCCAATACGCTCATGATGTGTTCTCTCTCGGGTTGCGCGAATTTGGGTTAGCGAATCTTGAAATCGATGGGCACGCTCACCCAGCCTTCCTGGGGTACATCGCCCTGCTTGGCCGGCACGAAGCTCCAGCGCTTCACCGCAGCCAGCGCGGCGTCATCGAGTTGCTGGCGACCGCTGCTTTTCTGGATCTGGATCTCGCCGGGCTTGCCGCTGGCGAGCACCTTGACCCGCAACAGCACCGTGCCTTCCCAGCCGCGACGCTGGGCCAGCGACGGGTATTCCGGCGCCGGGTTCTTCAGGTACGCGGCGTTGGCCGAGGCCGGGGTCACCGGTGCAGGCGCTGGCGGAGCCGGTGGCGCGGGTGGTGCCGGGGTGGGTGGCGTCGGCGCTGGCGGCTGTTCCACCGGCTTCGGCTCGGGCTTGGGCGTCGGCTTGGGCACGGGCTTTGGCTTGGGTTTCGGCACCGGCTTGGGCGGCGGCGGCTTCACCGCCAGTTCGTCCTCGACCGGCGGTGGCGGCTCCACCACCGGCGGCGGCGGTTCGACCACGGGTGGAGGCGGCTCGACCACCGGCGGCGCCGGCTGGGAAAACTCGATGGTCATCGGCGGAATTTCCGGCGGCACCACCGGCAGCACCGGCGTCGGCTTCTGGCTGATCCAGTACGCGGCCGCGCCATGCAGGACCAAGGCGAAAATCCCCAACAGGACTTTCTCGCGACGCTTCAGCGCACTGCGCGGCGCCCGCTGCAAGCGCTGCTGCCCGAGCGGCGAACGGTGCGGCCGGCCAATATCCACCAGTTCGCCCGGCGTCGGGCGCCACAGCACGTCACGGGCGCTGGCGGCGGTCTGGACATTACCCATTGATCAACTCCTGGGGGTTCGGTGCATTCCATCGAAGGCGGTTGAGTGAGCCTTCGCTTGGCAGGAATGATCCGTGGCAGGCGCTTATCTCCGAAAGTAATCTTTGAAGTTATGGATAGAATTTTCAGGAATATATTGTTTTGACCGATCGCTGCAGCCCTTGCAGATCAAGGGCTGTAGCGAACAAGGCATTTCGCCATGCCTTTGCTGCATGAAAAATATTCCCCAAAGGCATGGGAAATCGGCAGTTTCCCTGACTGAAATCATATGCATTTCAGTTCTTTATTTATGTTTTTACATGCTTTTACTGAATAAATGATTGCCTTTATAAGGTGTGCCATGCACATCGACCTGCGCCAGTTGCGCCACCTCCTCGCCCTTGCCGAACACCGCAGCTTCGTCGCTGCGGCGGGTTCGGTGCGCCTTTCACAATCCGCGTTCAGCCGCAGCATCCAGGCGCTGGAGCTGAGTGTCGGCTGTCAGTTGGTGGACCGCGCGAGCAAGGACCTGGCGCCGACCCGGCAAGGGCTGGTGGTGCTGGAGCACGCGCGCCGGCTGGTGAGTGGCGCGCATCAGTTGAGCAACGAGATTCGCCAGTTCAATGATCTGGAGGCGGGGGAACTGCGCTTTGGCTGTGTACCGGCGCTGGCGGGCGGATTGGTGCCGCAGGCGCTGACGGGGTTTATCGAGCGTTATCCGCGAGCGCGGGTGCAGTTCGAGGTCGATACCCCGACCCGCCTGGGCAAGCGCTTGCAGGCGGAGGTGCTGGAGTTCTTCGTCGCCGACTGCCGGGCGTTCGAGGAGGATTCGACGTTCCGGGTCGTACAGCTGCGCGCGCGACCATGGCAGATCAGTTGTCGGGCCGGGCATCCGCTGGCCCGACAAGACAATATCGACAGCGAGGCCTTGCAGGCCTGGCCGCTGGCGGTCCCCAGCGGAGAGCCGAGCCTGGAACCGTTGCTGGCCACCCTTGAATGCGCCGATAGCCAGGGGCTGCGGGCGCTGGTGCTGGGGTCGAATGCCTTGGGCGTCGGCCACGGGGATACCGGGCTGGTGCGGCTGAAGGTCGAGGGCTGGGAGATTGGCGAGGCGCGCTACGGCATCGTCAGTCGGGCGCGGCAGCGCTTGTCGCCGTTGGCGCAGGCCATGCTGGAGCGGGTTCTGGAGGTAGATCAGGCGGGGGATGGGATGGATCTTGGACTGGTAGCGGTCTGATCGATTCCGGGTGGATTCAAGGGCTCTATCGCGGGTGAACCCGCTCCCACAGACTGCATGCCCTGTGGGAGCGGGTTCACCCGCGATGAGGCCCTGAAGGCCTCAGATATTCTCGACCTTCTGCCAGACCTTCGGCTTGAAGAACAAGGTCTCGCCGCGCGCCAGGCCGGTCAGGCTGTCATGGTCCTTGACCACTTCCGCCTCGATCAGCTCGTTCTGCCCTTCCACCTTCAGGGTCACCCGGGTGGTCGCGCCCAGCGGCCGGATATCCCGCACTTCCGCCACATGATGGCCTTCCACTTCATGCCGCGACAGCGACACTTCGTGCGGACGGAACAGCACATGATGGTTGTCGCTCAGGTGCAGGCGGTTGGAGTCGCCGAGGAAGTGGTAGACGAAATCGCTGGCCGGGTTCTCGTAGACCTCGCCCGGCGAACCGATCTGCTCGATCACGCCCTTGTTCATCACCACGATGCGGTCCGCCACTTCCATGGCTTCTTCCTGGTCGTGGGTGACGAACACGGAGGTCAGGTTGATGTCCTCGTGCAGCCGCGCCAGCCAGCGGCGCAGCTCCTTGCGCACCTTGGCATCCAGCGCACCGAACGGCTCGTCCAGCAGCAGTACCTTGGGCTCCACCGCCAGGGCACGGGCCAGGGCGATACGCTGGCGCTGGCCACCGGACAGCTGCTCCGGGTAACGGTCGGAGAGCCAGTCGAGCTGGACCATGTTCAGCAGCTCATGGACCTTCTCGGCGATCTTGCTCTCGCTCGGCCGCTCGCCCTTGGGCTTCATGCGCAGGCCGAAGGCGACGTTGTCGAACACGCTCATGTGGCGGAACAGCGCGTAGTGCTGGAACACGAAACCGACGTTGCGGTCGCGCACGTCGTGGCCGGACACGTCCTCGCCATGGAAGACGATATTGCCGCTGTCCGGGGTTTCAAGGCCGGCGATGATGCGCAGCAGGGTGGTCTTGCCGCAGCCGGACGGGCCGAGCAGGGCCACCAGCTCGCCGCTGTTGATATCCAGGTTGATGTTGTCCAGGGCCTGGAAGCTGTTGAAGCGCTTGCTGACGTTACGAACTTCGATCGACATGAATTATTCCTCCGCCGCACTGTGGCGCAGACGGTTAATGCGGTTCTCGCTCCACTGCTTGAGCAGCAGGATGAAGAGCGCCAGGATCAGCAGCAGGCTGGCCACGCTGAAGGCCGCGACATGGTTGTATTCGTTGTAGAGGATCTCGACATGCAGCGGCAGGGTGTTGGTCACGCCACGGATGTGGCCGGACACCACCGACACCGCGCCGAACTCGCCCATCGCCCGCGCGGTACACAGCACCACGCCGTAGATCAGGCCCCACTTGATGTTCGGCAGGGTCACGTGCCAGAACATCTGCCAGCCGTTGGCGCCGAGCAGGCGCGCGGCCTCCTCTTCCTGGGTGCCCTGTTCCTGCATCAGCGGGATCAGTTCACGGGCGACGAAGGGCACGGTGACGAAGATCGTCGCCAGGACGATGCCCGGCAAGGCGAAGACGATCTGGATGTCGTGGTCCTGCAGCCACGGCCCGAACAGGCCCTGGGCACCGAACATCAGCACGTAGACGAGACCCGCGATCACCGGCGAGACCGAGAACGGCAGGTCGATCAGGGTGACCAGCACGCTTTTGCCGCGGAAGTTGTACTTGCTCACGCACCAGGCCGCGCAGACACCGAACACCAGGTTCAGCGGCACCGAGATGGCCACCGCGAGCAGGGTCAGTTTCAGGGCGGACAGGGCGTCGGCTTCGAAGATCGCTTCGAAGAAGGTGCCCAGGCCCATCTTCAGGCCCTGGGACACCACGATCACCAGCGGCAGCAGGAGGAACAGGGCGAAGATCAGCCAGCCAAGGCCGATCAGCACGCGCCGGGCAGTGGCGCTGCCACGGCGGGCGGCGTTGGCCGAAGCGGCCGCGCCAATTGCGGATGCAGACATGCTCAGGCCTCCTTCAAGGGGTTTCGATGCGCCGCTGCAGCAGGTTGATCAGCAGCAGCAGGATGAAGGAAACCACCAGCATCAGCACGCCGATGGCAGTGGCGCCGGTGTAGTCGTACTGGTCCAGCTTGACCATGATCAGCAGCGGCAGGATCTCGGTCTTCATCGGCATGTTGCCGGCGATGAAGATCACCGAGCCGTACTCGCCGACGCCGCGGGCGAAGGCCAGGGCGAAGCCGGTCAGCCAGGCGGGCAGCAGCGCCGGCATCAGCACGTGACGGAACACCTGCAGCGGCTTGGCTCCCAGGCAGGCGGCGGCCTCTTCGACTTCCCGGGGGATGTCGGCGAGTACCGGCTGCACCGTGCGCACCACGAACGGCAGGGTGACGAAGGTCAGTGCCAGGGTGATGCCAAGCGGGGTGTAGGCGATCTTGAAGCCGAGGTCGGTGGCGAACTGGCCGACCCAGCCGGACGGGGCATACAGGGCAGTCAGGGCAATGCCGGCGACGGCGGTGGGCAGGGCGAACGGCAGGTCGATCATCGCGTCGATGATCTTGCGTCCGGGGAAGGTGTAGCGCACCAGCACCCAGGCCAGCAGGGTACCGATCAGGCCATTGATGATGGCGGCGCAGAGAGCGGTGCCGAAACTCAGCTTCAGCGCGGCGAGGACTCGCGGGGCGCTGACGATGTTCCAGAACTGCTCCCAGGTGAGCTGCGAGGCATGCACGAACATGGCTCCCAGCGGTATGAGCACAATCAGACTGAGGTACACCAAGGTGTAGCCCAGCGTCAGCCCGAAGCCGGGTATGACGGGGGATATACGACGTGACATATAGGTCCCTGGTTGAACGCACGAAGCCCGGGACTAAGCCCGGGCCCATGCTGGCTACGAAACGGCGAGCATTCTAGTCAGGCGCGATCACTGCGCCGAGTAGATCTGGTCGAACACACCACCATCATTGAAGAACTTGGGTTGGGCAGTCTTCCAGCCACCGAAGTCTTTGTCGATAGTCACCAGGTCCAGTTTCGGGAACTGCTTGGCGTACTCGGCAGCGACTTTCTCGTCACGCGGGCGGTAGAAGTTGTCGGCGGCGATCTTCTGGCCGGCCGGGCTGTACAGGTACTTGAGGTATTCCTCGGCGATCTTCTCGTTGCCCTTCTTCTCGGCGTTCTTGTCGACCACGGCCACTGGCGGCTCGGCAAGGATCGACAGGGACGGCACGACGATCTCGAACTTGTCGCTGCCACCGTCTTCCTTCAGCGCCAGGAAGGCTTCGTTTTCCCAGGCCAGCAGGACGTCGCCCTGGCCGTTGTTGACGAAGGTGATGGTCGAGCCGCGGGCACCGGTGTCCAGGACCGGCACGTGCTTGAACAGCTCCTTCACGTATTCCTGGGCCTTGGCGTCGCTGCCGCCGGCTTTCAGGCCGTAGGCCCAGGCGGCGAGGAAGTTCCAGCGGGCGCCGCCGGAGGTTTTCGGGTTCGGGGTGATGACGGAGACGTCCTTCTTGATCAGGTCGCCCCAGTCCTTGATGCCTTTCGGGTTGCCCTTGCGCACCAGGAACACGATGGTCGAGGTGTACGGGGTGCTGGCGTCCGGCAGACGGGTCTGCCAGTTCTCCGGCAGGGTCTTGCCGAGCTTGGCCACTTCGTCGATGTCGCCGGCCAGGGCCAGGGTCACCACGTCGGCGCGCAGGCCGTCGATCACCGCGCGGGCCTGCTTGCCCGAGCCGCCGTGGGATTGCTGGATCTTCACCTTGTCGCCTGGGTTGGCCTGTTGCCAGTGCTTGATGAACTCGGCGTTGTACTGCTGGTACAGCTCACGGGTTGGGTCGTAGGACACGTTCAACAGTTCGTAGTCCTTGGCGATGGCGGAACCGGCAAAAACAGCACTGGCGAGTGCGGCCAGGGCATAACGGCGGATAGACATGGTGAAGCTCCCGATTTGGCTTTTTTCTAGTTAGGTATGACCCGGTGGCGGCGAGCTTCAGCTCGGTTTGTTGCCCGGGTTCTGCAGGCGGAATTTTTCCTTGCGTTCGATCTGCACGACCTGAGCGTTGTGTACGGTGATCTCCACCGCGCCGAAACGCAGGTCACGCAGTGCGCTCTGGATTTCGCGCAGGATGGTTGCTTCGTCCTGACCGTCAACGCTACGCAGAGATGCGCTCATGCTCGTGCTCCTTTGAGTGTGGGGGCCCGGGAGCAGCAAGGTAGGAAGGTGACTGCGCCTGGTGTGGGAGCAATCTTATGGGGGGCTGAATATTCTTAAAAATACTATTTAAGAATTTTTATATAGCTGAATTGATGATCTTTTCCATGAGACGCCGCAGCCCCCCTGTGGGAGCGGGTTCACCCGCGATAGCGTCGGTGGCTTCACCGCCGTCATCGCGGGTGAACCCGCTCCCACAAAGGCCGTGTCATCCCCGAAGGGTGTCTACCAGCGCAGATCCTGCGGCGGCACCGGCCGCCCATACCAGTAGCCCTGGCCCATGTCGCACTGGTGCTCCAGCAGGAAGCGCGCCTGCTCGGACTGCTCGATGCCCTCGGCATGGATCTGCATGCCCATGCTCCGCGCCAGCGCGATGATCACCCGCACGATGGCCACGTCATCGTCGTCGTTGGGCAACCCGGCGACGAAGCCCTGGTCGATCTTCAGCTTCTGCACCGGCAGGCGCTTGAGCCGCAACAACGACGAATAGCCGGTACCGAAGTCGTCGATGGCCAGGCGCAGCCCCAGGTCGCGCAAGCGATGCAGTTGCTCCAGCGCCACCTCCGGATCGTCCATCACCGCGCTCTCGGTCACCTCGACCTCCAGCCGCGACGGCTCAAGCCCGGTGTCGTCGAGCACCTGCGCCACCTGCTTGTACATCTCGCGATGAGCGAACAGGCGGCTGGAGACGTTGCAGGCGACGAAATCGAGCACCTTGCCCTCGCCCAGCCAGCGCACCATCTGTTGGCAGGACTGGCGCATCACCCACATGTCGATATCGGCGATCAGCCCGGTGCGCTCGGCGATGGGGATGAACTCCCCCGGCGGCACCAGCCCGCGCTGCGGGTGCAGCCAGCGCACCAGGGCCTCGGCACCGACCATCTTGCCGCTGAACAGGTCGTGTACCGGCTGGTAGTAGACCCGCAACTCGCCCTGCTCCAGGGCCCGGCGCAGCTCGCTGGCGGTTTCCACCCGCTGCTGGGCATGGGCGGTCAGTTCCTCGGTGTACAGCGCGTAGCCGGAACGGCCGTTGGCCTTGGCCTTGAACAGCGCCGCGTCGGCATTGCGCAGCAGTTGTTCGGCACTCTGCGCATCGCTGGGGAACAGGCTGATACCGATGCTGACACTGCTGAACAGGCGGTGGTTGTCCAGCTCGTAGGGCTCTTTCAGGACATTGACGATCAGTTGCGCGAGGTCCGCCGCCTGCCCCACCTGGGCGCAGTTCTCGCTGAGGATGGCGAATTCGTCGCCGCCCAGCCGGGCCAGGGTGACGCCAGGATCGATCACCAGCTTGAGACGGTCGGCCACGGCCTTGAGCAACTGGTCGCCGATGTTGTGGCCGAGGCTGTCGTTGATGCTCTGGAAATGGTCGAGGTCGAGCAAGAGCAGCGCGCAACCACGCTTGTTGGCCTGCGCCGCCGCCAGCGCCTGGGCGGCGCGGTCGTTGAACAGCAGGCGGTTGGGCAGGTTGGTCAGCGGATCGTGGTGAACCAGGAAGGCCAGCTCGCGCTCGGTATGCTTGATCGCGCTGATATCGCTGAACACGGCGACATAGTGGGTCAGTTCGCCGCCATCGTCGCGGATCGCGCAGATGGTCTGCCACTGCGGGTACACCTCGCCGCTCTTGCGCCGGTTCCACACCTCGCCGCTCCACTCGCCCTTGCTGTCCAGGGCGGCGTACATGGTGTCGTAGAACGCCTTGTCGTGGCGGCCGGACTTGAACTTGTTCGGGCGCTGGCCGATGACTTCCTCGCGCTGGTAGCCCGTGATGTTCATGAAGGCGCGGTTGACGTGGACGATGATGCCGTCGCGGTCGCTGACCAGCACGCCTTCCAGGGTGCTGTCGAACACCGCCGCGGCCATGCGCAGGCGTTCGCGGTCCTCGCGGCGCAGACGCGCGCCAAGGCCGATGAAGTTGAGCAGGCGCACCCGCGACAGGAAGATCAGCACGGCGCTGCAGGCCGCCCAGGTGTAGGCATTGATCAGCTGCCAGCTGGCCTTTTCCACCGGATCATCGAAAACACTGCTTAATATTTGATCAGATACGACCAGCCACAACAGCGACAGCACCAGGTACAGCGCGGCCATGCGCAAGGCGTCTCGTGCGGAAACAGACATAGCGTCTCGGATGCCCACATCAAAAGATGGGGCATTATAGGGACACTTTTCCCGGTTGACCTCCTATCTAAAAGGCCGACTGGTTTTATTTGACATCGTGGTAATAATGTCGATCGCTGTCCAACCGCTCTAAGAGGGCACTCCCACCTATGTGGTACTACGGTTTACTCGACCTGTCGGCCTGGCAACTGCTGGCGGTCACCCTGCTGATGACCCACGTGACCATCGTCGCGGTCACGGTCTATCTGCATCGCTACTCGGCCCACCGCTCCCTGGAGCTGAACGCCGGGCTCAAGCACTTCTTCCGTTTCTGGCTGTGGCTGACCACGGCGCAGAACACCCGCGAGTGGACCGCCGTCCACCGCAAGCACCACGCCAAGTGCGAAACCGAGGACGACCCACACAGCCCGGTGATCAAGGGCCTGTCCACCGTGCTGCGCAAGGGCGCCGAGCTGTACCGCGAAGAGGCGCGCAACCCGGAAACCCTGCGCATCTACGGCAAGAACTGCCCCGAGGACTGGATCGAGCGCAATCTCTATTCGCGCTACAAGCTTGGTGGCATCGCCCTGATGGCGGTGATCGACCTGCTGTTGTTCGGCACCATCGGCATCACCATCTGGGCCGTGCAGATGATGTGGATTCCGTTCTGGGCCGCCGGCGTGGTCAACGGCCTGGGCCATGCAGTGGGCTACCGTAACTTCGAATGCCGCGACGCCGCCACCAACCTGGTGCCGTGGGGCATCGTCATCGGTGGCGAGGAACTGCACAACAACCATCACACCTACCCCAACTCGGCCAAGCTTTCGGTCAAGCGCTGGGAGTTCGACATGGGCTGGGCCTGGATCAAGCTGTTCACCTGGCTGCGCCTGGCCAAGGTGCAGCGCGTCGCGCCGATCGCCCACCGCGTCGAGGGCAAGGGCCAGCTGGACATGGACACCGCCATGGCCATCCTCAACAACCGCTTCCAGATCATGGCCCAGTACCGCAAGCTGGTGATCGGCCCGCTGGTGAAGCAGGAGCTGGCCAGGGTCGATGACTCGGTACGCCACCAGTTCCGCCGCGCCAAGCGCCTGCTGTCGCGGGAGACCAGCCTGCTGGAAGACCGTCACCACCAGCGCATCCAGACCATGCTGGAGCACAGCCACGCGCTCAAGGTGATCTACGAGAAGCGCCTGGCCCTGCAGCAGATCTGGGCCCGTACCAGTGCCAACGGCCACGACATGCTCGCGGCGATCAAGGACTGGGTGCACGAGGCCGAAGCCAGCGGCATCCACTCGCTGCGTGAGTTCGCCGCGCAACTGAAGACCTACTCGCTGCGCCCTGCCCTGGCCTGACGGCCACTGATCGGAGCGCCCCGCCCTGGGGCGCCCGTTCCGGAACTTCCCTCCCGAATCAAGTTCTTACCAGATATGTCGCCCGCCTGGCGGGCCGGGCCGTGGCCCCCAGCGCCTTACTAGAAGTACTGCGAACATGGTCAAGATCACCACGCCGTCCCCGCCGTTCAATCCGCCTCCCGAGGCAGCCCAGACCCTGCTGGCCCTGATGCACGCCCAGGGTGAAGTCGCGCGCCTGAGCGAGCGCGAACAGCTGTTCAGCTCGCTGCTGGACAGCGTCAACGCCGTGCTCTGGGCCTTCGACTGGGAAACCCGCCAGGTGCTGTACGTCAGCCCGGCCTACGAGCGCATCTTCGGGCGCTCGGCGAGCCTGTTGCTGGCCGACTACAACCAATGGCGCGACGCGATCTACCCCGACGACCTCGACTACGCCGAGCGCACCCTCGCCGACGTGCTGGTCAAGGGCGCGGTGGAGGATCGCGAGTACCGCATCATCGCCGCCGACGGCCAGGTGCGCTGGCTGAGCGACAAGTGCTTCATCAACCAGCAGAGCGAAGGCCAGCGGGTCATCGTGGTCGGCATGGCCGAGGACATCACCGAGAAGAAGCAGCTCGAAGGCGAGCTGCAGCGCCTGGCCACCACCGACGTGCTGACCCAGAGCAGCAACCGCCGGCACTTCTTCGAATGCGCCGAGCAGGCCTTCGACAAGGCCCGGGCGGAAGGTGCGCCGTTGTCGTTCCTGTTGCTGGACATCGATGACTTCAAGCAGGTGAACGACACTTACGGCCATCCCGAAGGCGACCAGGTGCTGCAGCGCATCGCCGACAGCGGCAAGGCGGCGTTGCGCCGGGGCGACCTGTTCGGGCGGATTGGCGGCGAGGAATTTGCCGCGGTGTTCCCCGGGTGCCCGCCGGAAATGGCGATGCAGGTGGCGCAGCGCTTGCAGCGCGAGATCCAGCGGCTGAGCTTCAGCCACGAGGGGCAGACCTATGGCGTGACGGTGAGCCAGGGGTTGACCGGGATGGCCGACGGCGATGGCCTGCTGGACGATCTGTTCGCCCGGGCGGATGCGGCGATGTACCAGGCGAAGCGACAGGGGAAGAACCAGATAGTCCTGGGGTAATGGTGCTGGCTTGCTGCATGGGTATCTAAACATCTCAATCAGGCGCAACACGGACCAGGTGGGAGCGGATTCATCCGCGATTGGGCGCGAAGCGGCCATAAAACCGGTGCTCTCGGTGTGTCAGAAAGGCTCGGGATTAAGGTTTTACGACGGCTTCGCCGCCGATCGCGGATGAATCCGCTCCCACACCGACCGCGTTGCACCCCACCCAACATGTGTAGATACCGATGCCGCGATAAGGCCCGAAAGATCAAGGAAAGGCCTATTCCTTGCGCAGTCGGGCCAGCTCCGCCCTGCCCACCTTGAGCAACCTGGCCGTCTTGCCGGCGGCAATCTCTTCCAGCCCATCCTCCGCCCCCAGCCGCGCCAGCTGCCCGGCCAGGTTCATCACCAGGTCTTCCCGCGAGTACACCCCGCCACCCAGCTGGTAGATCGCCGCGATCAGCTCGCGCAGCTCCAGCGGCAAGCGCCAGCGCGTGCGCAACGCCGAGCCATACGCCGCCCCTGACTGGTTCAGCGACAGCTCGATCTCGTTCTCGTCCAGCTCGCCTCCCGCCAGCCGCCACTCCTGCAGGCAGCGCAACAGCGCCAGGTCGCCCAGGCAATGCAGCAATCCGGCGCAATAGCAGCGTTCATGGTCCAGTTCCAGCATCTGCGCCAGGTTGCGCCCATATTCGGCGCAGCGCAGCGACAGGTTCCAGTAGTCCTCGGCATAGCGGCCCAGCAACGGGTCGCTGAGCTTCGCGCTGCGCTTGAGCGCCAGGCCAAGGATCAAATTCATGCTCTGGGTCGTCCCCAGCTTGTTCAGCGCCTGCATCAGCGTCTGCACGTTACCCTCGCGGTGCAGGGCCGCGCTGTTGGCGGCAGCGATCAGTACGGCGGTAATCTGCGGGTCTTCGCGCACTTCCTCTTCCAGCACCCGCAGGTCCAGGCCCTGGGGGTTCAGGGCGCGCTTGATCGCCTGCTGCACGTCGGCGAACAGCGGCCCGCCATCGGCGGTGGCGCGGTGTTCCTCGATGAAGCGCGGCAAGGTCAGCCCGGCCCGCAGCGCCGGCACCTCGCAGGAAACCGACTCGCCCACCTTGAGCAACTGTTCTTCCAGGCGCTGGCGCAACAGGTCGAGGTTCAGCGGCTTGCTCAGGTACGCCGTCGGCGCCAGCGGCAGCGCCTCGCGCACGCTGTTCACGTCGCTGCGGCTGCTGATGATGATGAACGGCAACGCCGGCGTGCGCGGCCGCGAACGCACCTTGCGCAGCAGGTCGAGGCCATCGAGCCCCGGCAGCTCGCGGGCGGCGATGATCAGGTCGGGCTTGCTCGCCAGCCCGTCCAGCGCTTCGTTGCCATTGGCACAGACCTTCACTTCGGCGTCGCAACGGACGCTGAGCAGCATCTGGGTCAGCATGTCGCGCACCCACGGGTCTCCCTCGGCAATCATCACCTTGGGCGCGGCGGCGAGGTCTACAGCAGTCATCGGGATCTCCTTACAACCATGACGCGTTCCAGCGTACCTTCCGGTACCTCTCCTGTAACCCTTAGAAACCTTAGCGCTCAAAGTTCATCCCGGAGACGAAAAAAAACCCGCCGGAGCGGGTTTTTTTCTAACGCGTCACAGATCAGGCGAGTTCAGCGAAGCACTCTTCGATGATGGCCAGGCCTTTGTCCAGCAGCGCGTCTTCGGCGGTCAGCGGAACCAGGATACGCAGGACGTTGCCGTAGGTGCCGCAGGACAGCAGGATCAGGCCCTTGTCACGCGCCTTGGCGACCACGGCGTTGACCGCGGCAGCGTTCGGGGTGTGGGTGCCTTTCTCGAAGACTTCCACAGCGATCATCGAGCCCAGGGCACGCACGTCACCGATGATCGGGTGCTTGGCCTGGATTTCCTTCAGGCCGGCAACCAGACGCTCGCCAACGGCCTGGCTGCGCTCCAGCAGTTTCTCTTCCTCGAACACTTCGATCACGGCCAGGGCCGCGGCGCAAGCGATCGGCGAACCGGCGTAGGTGCCGCCCAGGCCACCCGGGGCGATGGCGTCCATGTATTCGGCCTTGCCGCACACACCGGCCAGCGGGAAGCCGCCAGCGATGGACTTGGCGAAGGTGGTCAGGTCAGGCGCGACGCCCATCTGCTCCATGGCGAAGAAGGTGCCGGTACGGCCAGCGCCGGTCTGCACTTCGTCGGCGATCAGCAGGATGCCGTGCTGGTCGCACAGGGCGCGCAGACGCTTCATCAGCTCTTTCGGCGCAGGCAGGAAACCGCCCTCGCCCTGGACTGGCTCGATGATGATCGCGGCGATGTCACGTGGCTCGGCGTCGTTCTTGAAGATGCGCTCGATGGAAGCGATCGACTCGTCGACGCTCACGCCGTGCAGCTCGTTCGGGAACAGTGCGCGGAAGATGCCGCCTGGCATCAGGCCCATGCCTGCGGAGTAAGGCACGACCTTGCCGGTCAGGCCCAGGGTCATCATGGTGCGGCCGTGGTAGCCGCCGGTGAAGGCGATCACGCCAGCGCGGCCGGTGGCTGCACGGGCGATCTTGACGGCGTTTTCAACGGCTTCGGAGCCGGTGGTGACCAGCAGGGTCTTCTTGGCGAAGTCACCTGGAACGCGAGCGTTGATCTTCTCGCACAGCTCGACGTACGGCTCGTAGGCCAGGACCTGGAAGCAGGTGTGGCTGACCTTGGTCAGCTGTTCCTGGACAGCGGCAACCACTTTCGGGTGCAGGTGACCGGTGTTCAGTACTGCGATGCCGCCGGCGAAGTCGATCAGTTCGCGGCCTTCAACGTCGATCACGGTGGAGTTCTTCGCGGTATCGACGAAGATCGGGTGGATCTGGCCTACACCGCGTGGAACGGCATTGACGCGACGCTGCATCAGGGATTCGTTGGTCTTGCTCATAGTGTCCTCAATTCGCCGCTTGGGCGGCGAGTTCAGATTGGCGACCGGTATTCACGGCAGGCAGTATTCGTTGATCGACTGCTGGCGTGGCCCGGGCCGCCGGGTGTTCCTGTGTAAAAAAGGCCAGCGAGACGTCGCTCTCGCGCCCCGCTGGCAGAGGTAAAGCCTTAACCGCGACTCAGATGCTGAGGCACAGGTACTTGATTTCCAGGTAGTCCTCGATGCCGTACTTGGAACCTTCACGGCCCAGGCCCGACGCCTTGATACCACCGAACGGCGCGACCTCGTTGGAGATCAGGCCGGTGTTGATGCCGACCATGCCGTATTCCAGCGCTTCGGCGACACGGAACACACGGCTCATGTCACGGGCGTAGAAGTACGAGGCCAGGCCGAACTCGGTGTCGTTGGACATGGCGATGACTTCGGCCTCGTCCTTGAAGCGGAACAGCGGCGCCAGCGGGCCGAAGGTCTCTTCCTTGGCAACGGCAGCGGTCTTCGGCACGTCGACCAGGATGGTCGGCTCGAAGAAGTTGCCTTCGATCAGCTTGCCGCCGGACAGGACCTTGGCGCCTTTCGAGACTGCGTCTTCGATGTGCTCCTGGACCTTGGCCACGGCCTTGCCGTCGATCAGCGGGCCGGTGGTGGTGCCTTCTTCCAGACCGTTGCCGATCTTCAGCTTGGCGACCGCGGCTTTCAGCTTCTCGGCGAAGGCGTCGTAGACACCGTCCTGCACGTAGATGCGGTTGGCGCAGACGCAGGTCTGGCCGTTGTTGCGGTACTTGGAGATGATCGCGCCCTCGACGGCCTTGTCCAGGTCGGCGTCGTCGAACACGATGAACGGAGCGTTGCCGCCCAGCTCCAGGGAAACCTTCTTGATGTCCTTGGCGCATTCTTCCATCAGCTGGCGACCGATTTCGGTCGAGCCAGTGAAGGACAGCTTGCGCACCAGGGAGTTGCCGGTCAGCTCGGAACCGACTTCGCCGGCGCTGCCGGTGATCACGCTCAGCACGCCAGCCGGGATGCCGGCACGGGTAGCCAGCTCGACCAGGGCCAGGGCGGAGTACGGGGTTTGCGAAGCAGGCTTGAGCACCATGGTGCAGCCAGCGGCCAGGGCCGGGCCGGCTTTACGGGTGATCATCGCCGCCGGGAAGTTCCACGGGGTGATGGCGGCGGTAACGCCGATCGGCTGCTTGATGACGATCAGGCGCTTGTCCGGCTGGTGGCCAGGGATGACGTCGCCGTAGACGCGCTTGGCTTCCTCGGCGAACCACTCGATGAACGAGGCAGCGTAGGCGATCTCGCCCTTGGCTTCGGCCAGTGGCTTGCCTTGCTCGGTGGTCATCAGGCGGGCCAGGTCGTCCTGGTTCTCGATCATCAGCTCGAACCAGCGGCGCAGCTTGCCAGCACGCTCTTTGGCAGTCAGGGCACGCCAGGCCGGCAGGGCCTTGTCGGCGGCTTCGATGGCACGGCGGGTTTCGGCAGCGCCCATTTTCGGCACGGTACCAATGACTTCGCCGGTGGCCGGGTTGGTCACCTTGATGGTCTGGCCGCTGTCCGCATCCAGCCACTCACCGTTGATGAAGGCTTGCTGACGGAACAACTGAGTGTCTTTGAGCTGCATGTCGACTTCCCTTGAACACCGTGCACGGACGGCGCGAATTATTGATTGTGGAGTCAGTGCCCGGCGTGGGCACCAGCCTGTAGGAATTGAGGCACCGGATTCGGGCCAATGTTCCACTCGCAGGCGTCGAGCGTTTGAAATCTCGAACGAATCCTAGGAGCAACTCCCTAAAAGGACAATAGGGCGTTTGAAAAAAAGAACGATTGACTGAACAGCCGGTTGGACTTCTCGACCGGCGGTGTTCTCACTGGCCTCATCGCTGGCAAGCCAGCTCCCACAGGAACTGCATGCACCGCTAACCCTGTGGGAGCTGGCTTGCCAGCGATGGGGCCATCAGCAACACCAGCTAACCCAGAGCCTTCAGATAGGCCCAGGGATAGATCCCCCGCTCATGCCCATCGCTGAACACCAACTGGACACCATAGCCCTGCCCTTCGACCCGTTCCACCCGCACCGTTTCGGCGACCAGGTCGATGCGCCCGCCCAGCCGCCCTGCTCGACATTGCGAACAGGGGCAGGCGCCGCGCAGCCGGGCATGGCTGATCACCTGCTCGCCGTCATCCCATTGCAGGACCAGCTCGCCGTGCTCGCGCCGGTTGCGTACGCCACGGGGTACGTTCACTGCAACTGCACCAAGGCAATGCGCACGGCCTTGCGCACCTCGGGGTCGGCGTCCGCTTCGGCGGCGCGCAGGGCCGGCAGCGCCGCCGCATCACCCAACTCACCCAAGGCCAGCGCCGCTTCCTTGCGCAGGTTGGCGATGCCGTGGCCGAGCAGTTCGGCCAGGCCGACCAACGCCGGTCGATGGCGCAGGCGCCCCAGGGACCGTGCCGCCCGCAGGCGCACCTGCCAGTAGCCGTCCTGCAGGGCATCAATCAGCGCCGGACCGGCCGCCTCGTGCCCGACCTTGCCCAGCGTGGTCGCCGCTTCCTCGCGCACCTGCCAGGCCTGGTCGCGCAGGGCGGCGGTCAGGGCCTCAAGGACGCCGCTGTCGCGAGCCAGGCCAAGGGCGCCGATGGCGGCACGGCGAACCTCGGTATCCGGTTCCTCGGCCGCCAGCCGCGCCAGCGCCGGCAACGCCGGTTGGTGCTTGAGCCAGCCAAGAATGCCCACCGCCTCGCGGCGCACCGCTGCGTCGCTATCCCCAAGCGCCAGCAGCGCCGGCCCTGCCGCGTCTTCCAGGCGCAGCTCGCGCAGGGCGCGCAAGGCACTGGCGCGGACAAAGGCATCGGCATGCTTGACCCACGGCAGGATCAACTGGCCGGCCTCCAGGCTCTTCAATTCGCTGAGACTCTGCGCCGCCGCCAGCCGTACCGGTTCGGCGCTGTCGGCCAGGGCCGCACACAGACCCTGCACCACTTCCGGATCCTCCCAGGCCTCCAGCAGCCGCGCCGCCTCGGCACGTACCTGGGCCGCCGGGTCCACCAGCAGGGCATCGGTCAGCCATGGCAGGCCGTCGGGTTCTTCCAGGTCGGCGAGCTCGATCAGGGCAATGCGGCGCACGGCAGCATCGGTGTCGTTGAGGCGCGGCAGCAGTTCAAGAATGTCGGGGTTGTCGCTGGTTCTTTCGCTCATAGGGCAATCCGTAACGGTGGAGGGTCGCTGTCCGGCAGGCCGAGCGGGGTCAGGCGCGGCAGTTCGCGGCCCTCTTCGTGGCGCAGCAGGGCCAGGCAGTGACGCTTGAGGTGGGTGAAGGCCGGGCTGGTCAGCAGGCTGGCGTGCCGCGGACGGGGAAAGCTCAGGCGCAGGTCTTCGATGAAGCGCCCGGGACGCGGGCTCATCACCAGGATGCGGTCGGCGAGGAACAGCGCCTCGTCGATATCGTGGGTGACGAAGACCACGGTGGTGCGGATCCGCGTCCAGATATCCAGCAGCAGTTCCTGCATGCGCGAGCGGGTCTGCGCATCGAGGGCGCCGAAGGGTTCGTCCATCAGCAGCAGGCGTGGCCGGTTGATCAGCACCCGGGCGATCTCGGCGCGCTGCTGCATGCCGCCGGACAACTGGCTGGGCCAGCGTTCGGCAAAGTCGGAAAGCCCCACCAGCTGCAGCATCTCCAGGGCGCGGCGCTGCCGCTCGGCTTTGCCCTGGCCCTGCATCTTCAGGCCGAAGGCGACGTTGTCCAGCACGCTGCGCCACGGCAGCAGGGTGTGGTGCTGGAAGACCATGCCGCGCTGCGGCGACGGGCCGTCGACGGTGCGACCATCCACCAGCAACTCGCCGCCACTGGGCACCAGGTGCCCGGCCAGCGCCCCGAGCAAGGTGGACTTGCCGCAACCGGACGGCCCCAGGATGCACACGAACTCCCCCGGCTCGATGGCGAAATCCAGCGCCTGCACCGCCTCGAAGGCCTGGTTGCCCTGGCCCAGGCGGATGGACACGCCGCGTGCATCGATGCGCCCCGGCTCCGGGGCCTGTTGATAACTCGTCATCAGGACGCCCTCCGCACGCGGTACCAGGGCGTGGCCAGCGCGCCGAGGCGCTTGACCAGGGCGCTGCTGCCCATGCCCAGCACGCCGATCAGGAGCATGCCGACAATGATGTCCGGGTAGTTCTGCAAGGTGTAGGACTCCCAGGTGTAGTAGCCGATGCCGAACTGCCCGGAGATCATCTCGGCGGTGACCAGGCAGAACCACGAGGTGCCCATGCCGATCGCCAAGCCAGTGACGATGCTCGGCAAGGCACCCGGCAGCACCACTTCACCCAGGATCGCCCAGCGCCCGGCGCCGAGGCTGCGCGCCGACGCCACCAGCCGCGGGTCCACCGCCTCGACGCCATGCACGGTGTTGAGCAACACCGGGAACAGCGCGCCGGTGAAGGTGATGAAGACCATGGACAACTCGGACGATGGGAACATCAGGATCGCCAGCGGAATCCACGCCACCGCCGGAATCGGTCGCAGCACTTCCAGGGGCGGCAGCAGCGTGTCTTCGGCCCAGCGCGAGCGGCCGATCAGCAGGCCAAGGCCAACGCCCAGCACGGCCGCCAGCAGGTAGCCGGAAAACACCCGCGACAGGCTGCTTGCCAGATGCATGAGCAGGGTGCTGGAGGTGAACAGCTGCCAGGCGGCGTCGAGCACCGCACCTGGCGTCGGCACATAGGTGAAGGTGAACAGGCCCAGGTCGAGCTTGTGGCGCGCCGCGACCTGCCAGAACAACAGGCAGGCCAGCAGCGATGCCACGCGCACGGGCCAGCGGATCAGGTTGCTGGTCATGCGGGTGGCCTCCGGTCAGCGCTGGGCGACCAGCTTGCGGCTGGCGTCGACGAAGTCCACGGCCTCGCCGCCATGGGCCTTGGCGTATTGCACGGCCTGGTCCTTGAGCAGGAAGGCAGACAATTGGCCCTGGCCGTTGCGCACGAACCAGGCCTGGTTGGCCAGCAGCTTGATGCCGCTGTCCGCCGCCTGGGCGTAGATGGCGCGGATGTCCTTGCCCTCCTGCTCCAGTTGGGCCAGGGCACCGAGTGCGGCTTCCGGCGAGGCGTAGTGGCGGACCTTGTCCTCGCCGCGCACCCAGATCTGCGCCAGGCGGCTGAAGTCGCTGATCGGCTTGCCGGTCAGCGCGTCGTTGGCCGTGAGCGGCAGCGGTGCGTAGTTCTTCAGCGCGATGTCGTAGTCCTGGCCGGCCTGCTTGAAGGCGGCGCGGATGTACTGGTCGTCGATGAACTTGTCGGTGTCCAGGCCGCGGTCGGTCTTCTTCAGCAGCTTGAGGGTGTCGATGGAGGTCGCCACCGCCTGGCGGTACTCGGGCTTCCAGGTCAGGTCGCGGGTCTGCAGGCCAAGCGGGCCGTGGAACAGGTAGTTGACCTCGGCCTCGATGCCGGTGACCTTCTCGATCAGCTCGCTGTACTTCTCCGGCTCGGCAGCGATCAGGCGGTCGGCTTCGAGGCTGGCGCGCAGGTAGGCGGTGACCACTTCCGGGTATTTCTTCGCGTAGTCGGCATCCACCAGCGCGCCGTGGAAGGTCGGCGCGTTGGCCTGGGCGCCATCGTAGATCTTGCGGGCGAAGCCACGGTTGGGGAACAGCTCGGCGAACGGCACGAAGTCGGCGTGGGCCTCGATGCGGTTGCTGCGCAGTGCAGAGCCGGCGATCTCCGGGGCCTGGGCGATGATCTTCACGTCCTTCTGCGGGTCCCAGCCCTGGGCGGCGATGGCGCGCAGGAGCATGCCATGGGCGGTGGAGGCGAACGGCACGGAGATGGTCTTGCCCTTCAGCTCGGCCAGCGACTGCACGCTGGAGGCCGCCGGCACGACGATGCCGTTGCCGCTGCCGTGGACGCTGCCGGACAGCACGCTGATGAACAGGCTGCGCTTGCCCGCGTCGAGATGGGCGACGCCGTTGAACGAGCCGGGGAAGTCGGCCATGGCGCCGAAGTCCAGCTTGCCGGCGACCATCTCGTTGGTCAGCGGTGCGCCGCTGGTGAAGTTCTTCCATTCGATCTGGTACTTGGCGTCCTTGTACTTGCCGTCATGGGGCAGGTACTTGTCGAGCAGGCCCAGCTCGCGGATCAGCAGGCCGCCGGTGGCGCAGTTGATGGTGGTGTCCTGGGTGCCGATGGCGACGCGGATGGTCTCGGCGCTGGCGTTGAGGCTGGCGATCGCCAGCGCGAGGCCGGCCACGGTGGTTGCAAGGCGCATGGGTGTTTCCCCTCGAATCGTTAGGTATTGGAATCGTCTCCGCCACCGGGTCGGGTGGTGGGAAACGAGGGGCATCGGGATGGGCGTCCGGTGGTTCGGCCGGATGGCGGGGTTAGCTCAGCGCAGCAGGTAGGGAATCTCTACCTTGACCGCGCCGGTGGGGCAGTCCTTCTCGCAGGGCATGCAGTACCAGCACTCGTCGAAGGCCATGTAGGCCTTCTGGGTGGCCGGGTTGATCGCCAGCAGGTCCATGGGGCAGACCTCGACGCAGACGGTGCAGCCTTTTTCGGCGATGCACTTGTCCTCGTCGATGGTGACCGGGGCACTGCTCCTGAAGAAGATGTCCTGGGCTTGGTAGGCCATGTTCACGGTGTCCTTGGAGCCTTTGGCTCTCTTTATCTGTGTCTGACAACAAGGCTTGTGGGGTGGCTGATGGCCTCATCGCTGGCAAGCCAGCGATGAGGCCCGCAAGAGCAGCACAAAATCAGGCGGCATCGACCCGGACGCGCAGCCGCTCATAGGCCGTCTGCTCATCGGCATCCAATGCAATCAGGTACGGCTCGACCGCCTTCTTGAAACTGGTCATCTCACCGTCTTCACCCTTCTTGAGATGGCAATGGCAGAACCACTCGCCATCATTGCGCTCGGGGAAGTCCACCCGGTGGTGATACAGCCCCCACCGGCTCTCCTCGCGGAACAACGAGGCCCGCGCCGCCATTTCGGCGCAGTCGCGGATCACCGCCACTTCCATCGCCCGCATCAGCTCGTGCGGGTTGTGCGCCTTCATCTGCGCCAGGTCGCGCTCGATCTCGGCGAAGCGGGCCAGGCCGATTTCCATCTTCTTGGTCACCTTGGGCGGCTGCAGGTAGTCGTTGACCATGCGCCGCAGCTTGTACTCGACCTGCGCCGGCGGCAGGCCGTGCTCGCGGTTCAGCGGTGCGAATACCCGCTCGCGCTCACGCTCGACCTGGGCTTCGTCGACCTCGGCGAAGTCACGCCCGGCCACGTAATGCGCCGCGTTGACCCCGGCGAACCAGCCGTAGGTAAAGGCGCCGAGCATGTAGTTGTGCGGCACCGCCGCCATGTCGCCGGCGGCATACAGGCCCTTGACGCTGGTCTCGGCCTTCTCGTTGACCCACACCCCGGACGCCGAATGCCCCGAGCAGAAGCCGATCTCGGAGATATGCATCTCCACCATGTGCTGGCGGTAGTCGGTACCGCGGTTGGCGTGGAACTGGCCGCGGCTCGGGCGCTCGTTGCTGTGCAGGATTTCCTCGATGTTCTGGATGGTTTCCTCGGCCAGGTGATCGAGCTTGAGGAACACCGGGCCGTTGCCGCCTTCCAGCTCCTGGTGGAACTCCCACATCATCTGTCCGCTCCAGTAGTCGCACTCGATGAAGCGTTCGCCCTTGCTGTTGGCGGTGTAGCCGCCCAGCGGGCCGGTGACGTAGGCGCAGGCCGGGCCGTTGTAGTCCTTGATCAGCGGGTTGATCTGGAAACATTCGAGGTTCGCCAGCTCGGCCCCGGCGTGATAGGCCATGGCATAGCCGTCGCCGGCATTGGTCGGGTTCTCGTAGGTGCCCATCAGGTAGCCCGACGACGGCAGGCCGAGGCGCCCGGCGGCGCCGCAGGCGAGGATCACGGCCTTGGCGCGGATCACCTTGAACTCACCGCTGCGACAATCGAAGCCGAGCACGCCGGCGGCAGCGCCCTCGCCATCCAGCAGCACGCGGGTGCAGACCATGCGGTTGCTGATCTCGACCCGAGCGCGCTTGAGCTGGCGGTACAGCACCTTCTTGATGTCGTGCCCTTCCGGCATCGGCAGCACATAGGCGCCCATGTGGTGGACCTTCTTCACTGCGTAGTCGCCAGTCTCGTCCTTCTCGAACTTCACGCCCCAGCGGTCCAGTTGCTCGATGGTTTCGAAGCTCTTGGTGGCGTAGGCATGCACGGCAGCCTGGTTGACGATGCCGTCGTTGGCCACGGTGATTTCCTTGGTGTACTGCTCCGGCGTGGCATGGCCGGGAATGATCGCGTTGTTCAGGCCGTCCATGCCCATGCTGATGGCGCCGCTGCGCTTGACGTTGGCCTTGTCCAGCAGCAGCACGCGCAAACTCTTGTCCTGCTCCTTGGCCTTGATCGCAGCCATGGGCCCGGCGGTGCCGCCGCCGATGATGACGATGTCGTAGTCCTGGGTCGCGATGCTCATGCCTTGGGCCCCTTCTGCCGGTCGATGCGCAGGCGATACTGGAAGGCGTCGCCGCGGTAATAGAGGTGTTCGAAGTCCAGCGGCGTGCCGTCGGCGGCGTGGGTAAGACGCTCGATGCGCATGATCGGCGAGCCCTCTTCCACTTCCAGCGCCTGGGTCAGGTCGCTGTCGGCGAGCACCGCGTCGATGGCCAGGTCGGCGTGGCCGAGGGCGATGCCGCAGTCGTTTTCCAGGACCAGGAAGATGTCGCGGGTCACCAGGTCGGCCTTCTCCAGCTTTTCGCCGACGGCCCGGGGCAGCCAGGTCAGCTCCAGCGACACCGGCTCGCGGTTGATCAGGCGCACCCGGCGGATCTCGGTGACCGGCGCGCCCTCCTCGATCTGCAAGCGTGCCGCCACCAGGGCATTGGCCGGCACATGGCGCAGGCTGCGCAGGCGGTTGATAACCTCGTAGCCCATCTGCGTCATCGACTCGGCCAGGCCTTGCAGGGTGCTGACGTTCTGGAACGCCTTGGGCTTGGCGACGAAGGTGCCCTTGCCGTGGATCTTGAAGATCAGCCCCTCTTTCTGCAGGTCGCCCAGCGCCTGGCGCACGGTGATGCGGCTGACCTCGAACGCCTTGCCCAGCTCCGCCTCCGAAGGCATGCGGCTGTGGGGCGGATAGGTGCCATCGAGGATGCGCTCGCGCAGCAGTTCCTTGAGCTGGGAGTAGAGCGGTACCGGGGACAGGGGGAGCAGTTCGGCCATGGTTCTCTTCACTGGATCGGTGATTTGTTATAACAAGTTGTGACGAGAGAGTAGGCGATCTAACGGAGGGCGAGGAAATACCGATATCGAATATAGATAGTCCGGGGTGGCAGGGGAAAAAGGCCGAAGATCAAGGCGATGGACGCCATACACCAAGATGGGTATCATGGCGCCCGCGTTGCACTCGTAGCTCAGCTGGATAGAGTACTGCCCTCCGAAGGCAGTGATCATCGAGTTGAGAAGGGTGCAGGCTAGTGGTCAAATAGTTCGCCGCAACACATACGCACCTGTAGCTCAGCTGGATAGAGTATTGCCCTCCGAAGGCAAGGGTCGTGGGTTCGAATCCCGCCAGGTGCGCCATATCCTCTTGATTCAATGGCCTTTTTCTAAGGCTTCGCCGCTTCCGCTGCTGAATCGGCGCCCTCCAGCAAAATTCCCTTGATGCCAGCTCTCAGGCTGCGATGAGCACTGCCCTCAGTGTCATCTAGCGGCGGCTTTTCAGGCTGTGCCAATTCTGTGCCCAAAGCGTGCCGCACGGTGAGATGGCATGCCGGTTACTTCGCAGAGATTGAGTATTAGCCACAATCAGGCACAACTCCCAACCCATCTGAAAGCACCTAAGCAGAAGGGGCCTTTCGGCCCCTTCGTTACTTTAGTTGTTGAGCATGCTCTCCAGCTTTTCGATCAGGAAGTCCAGCGGGCTGCGCCCCTCCAACCGTTTCTCGAAGACCTCATTACGGTGATAGGCGACCCAGGTATCGAGCGCCTGGCGGTTGTTCTTCTCGTAGCCGGAGCCAAGGATGCAGACCAGTTCATTGCCGTTGGGGCTCTCGAGGTAGTGGCTCATGGCAGAAGCCAAATGCTTCAAGTACTGGTGTTCACGAGCTTCCATCGCCGGATGCAGGTACGTGACGTTGCTGCGGTTGATCAATTTCATGTGAGTACTCCTCAGTCCTTCAAATTGGCTTGGATCAGATTGTCGAAGGCGCTTCCGTCACGTCGGGTCAAGTTAGGCACGTAGCGCGAGTAGACGCGGAACAGCATCTCTGTAGTTGTGTGGCCCATCTGCCGGGCAATCCACTCCGGGTTTTCGCCTGCAGCCAGCCAAAGGGTCGCAGCCGTATGGCGGGTCTGGTAAGGGCGTCGCTGGCGCAGCCCCAGATGACGCAGCAGCGGAAACCAAACCCTGTTGTTGATGTTGCGGTACGAAAAAGGCGTACCTTCCCGAGAACAGAAGACGAACTGACCACTCCCCGTCTTCTTCTGCTGATCGAGCAGGGCCTTGTACACCGGGCCAGACATGTCGATTTCGCGTTGCGAGCCGTCATTCTTCGTGTAGTCGAGCCGGCCACCGACCCAAGTTTCGCGGATAAGGATTTGCCGCCTCTGAAAGTCGACGAATTTCCACTGCAGGCCGTCGACTTCTCCCGTGCGCATCCCGGTGAAGAAGCGCACCGTGTAGTAGTTGCGGAAGTCCTCGCGCACGGCACCGAGAATCTGCAGCACTTCATCCAGAGTGAACGGCTCCACATCGGTCTTGGGAACCTTCAGCGATTTGATGTTGAGGTACGGTGAAGTAAACTCAAACCGGTCAGCCGCCTCACTAAGGATCATGCGCAATGGCGTCATGATGTGGTTGATTCGCGTCGCTGACAGAGCCTGCCCCTTCAGCCCGGGAACTTTGCCGAGTGCCGAGCGGAAGGACAGGATTTCTGCCTTGGTGATGGCGCTGACTTCTTGTCTGCCGAATGTTGGTAGCAGGTATTTATCAAGGGTCTGACGTACCGTCGTTGTATGTGTGTCGCGCCACTCCACACGCTTTTCGTCGAACCAGCGTTCGGCGAAGTCCCTAAATGGTGGAGTCTTCAATATCGCGCAGCCAGCCCGCAGTCTTGCGAACTCCTGAACCTTGCTGCTTTGCGGAAAGTAAGTGGCATAGTCGAAGCTTCCCAGCGTGATTTCTGCCTCAATACGCTCAAGGATTTTCTCCAGCTTTTTTCGATTGGCCGGCGTATCAGGCAACGTGGTTTGCTCACGGCAGCGTTTGTCCAGATAAGTGAAGTCGAAGAACAACTTCTCGTTGTCGGCACGGGCACGAATCTTACCCATGGCAAATGCCTCCGCCGGCCATAGGTATCAAACTGGAGGTGCGGGAATGCTTCTGCATGTCCTTTTCGATGGCCTCCCAAATGAACAGGATCTTTCGACCACCAAACGGGCGGAAGTAATGGATGCCTTCGAGCAGTACCGAGTCCTTCAGGCGGTTACGGATGGTGCGCACGTCGTACTTCATACGCGTGGCCAGCTCCTCGGTGGTCAGATAGGTGTGAGACATAGCAATGCCCTCTCTGCTAAATTGAACGACAGCGGATTCTTATGAGCTCCTGATAGCTCATAATGATCTCCTAAAGATCAATATAACGCTCATTTTGGGCTTTGCAAGTACAAAATGATCTCTAGAAGATCATTTTTTGGAGATTGAGATGGTCAAGTGCCATTTATCTCGCCTACTCGGTGAGCGGAAATTGAAGATAAGTGACGTGGTTAGGGACACGGGGATCAACCGCGGAACCCTCACGCGGCTCTATCACGAGACCGCGCAACGGGTGGAGCTCAAGGACCTGGAGACGATCTGCCAGTACCTGAACTGTGAGGTGGGTGAGTTGCTGGAACTGCAGGATGATCCGGAGGGCTGAATGCCCTCCGGACTTGGTCAGGCACGGAAATGCCAGTCGATGGAAGCCATCAGCATCAGGTAGCGCAGGGCTGCGCCGGAGTGATGGTTCTGCTTAGCCTCACCCTTCAGTTCAAGTTTCGCCCTGATGCCCAAATGTGGATTCGCTACATCGCTATTCTCTGGCGCGTGCTGACTGAACGGCCGACGAGTGTTTCCGAATTGCTGACGCCAGTAAGACTTGGCAGCCTTGGGTTTGCTGATGTCGTACACGATCAGCTCGATAGATCGAGCGTGAATACCTATGGCAGTCAGCAGCCACAAATAGTCCTGAGCATGTTCCTCGTCACGATCACGCTGGAATCGCAGGGTGGTTTCCGTCGTCCAGCAGCGCTCAACAAAATCATCAATCACGCGTTGGGCACGTTCGCTGTCGGGGCCTTCGAGCAGGTCGTAGAGGCGCTGCGCATACTCGGCCACAGCCTCACGCCCACCATGCTTTGGAGGCGAGGGCAACAGCGACAGATACGACGAACCTTCTGCATACAGAGCAGGTTGCAGCCTGTGTTTAGGGCTTGCGCTGCTTGCTCCCGGTCGCTGTTGCATATCGCGGATACAGCGTGCCCGCTCAAGCATCATTTCACGCGCCTCGGCAGAAAACTCGACCCAGTCGAGATTGACCGCTCGACCTGTCTGCTCGGCATATGAGGCATACGCCAGCATCGACTCGATAGCCAGAATTCGCCCAATCGCCCAGTTCTGCGCCACCTGTTCAGCCTGGCCTCGACTCGCCTTCTTCCGAGCACGCTTACGCTCCTTCAGGGGTCTAATGCGACCGATGATGTTGAGTAGCACGCCGCACTCAGCTGAAATGCCTTCACGGGGCTCAGTGCTCATGGTGGGTTGGCTTACTTCGGCTATCGTGGCGACGTTTGCGGCGTTGAATATCCAGTTCTGGGGATTCCACTGCCACATCATTGCCATGATCTGAGGCAGGCTATGGACGTAGTGCAACAGTGTGGTTTTTGGGCTGCCGTGCCCGAGGATGGCACTGACAATATGGACGATTCGCCGGGTGGGGCCCTCTACAGGCAACATCGCCTTACGCAACCTGAGGTCACCTCTGAGCCAGCGAGTGGTAAGGGGCAGATCTTTGAAAATCAGCTCTGGTGATAGCGCATTCTGCGCACCCATCAACTTGAGCAAAAACCACGTAGCGCAGGAATGGCGCAGGTGATGGTAATGCAGGAACTCGGAACCCGTGACTGCTCGCATGCAGTCATGTAGAGCTGGGAACAGGCAGCTCTCGCTGACCCACTGAGTTCTCAGCTGTGGGATGCAGAACAGGAATTCCGACGTTGAATTTTGGCTTTCTTCCTGCTGCCGCTCTCGATACCAGTCGATCAGCAACGTGAGCTCATCGGGCTCAAGCAGCTCACGCAGCGGCAAACTCCGAACCGCATTCTGGGTTTTCAACCCACGCTGTGCATGGGGGCGAATGAGCAGGTCAACGGGCAGCTCTATTCTGGCCTGTTCATCTTTAGATAGCCTGCGCATATGCGATTGCCGAGCTTGAATATGCGCGCACTCCGCTGCTGAAAATTCGGGCAGATGCAAATCACGTAGGCGAAGCTTTAGAGCCTCGTTACGCCGCAATCCCAACCGGAACCCCAAGATCAACAAAAGCCTCGCAGCCGTCACCAGACGTGGCGTTCGCAGCTCAAGCCCGCATGTGCCGAGCGCCTGCATAACCAATTTGTACTGCTCCTCGCTGATAATGCGAGCATCCACCCTGGTCACACCTTTGCCGATGCCTAGGATTGAGTAGGGGCTGATTGTCGGGTAGTTGTAACGACGCTGCAGAAACGTGTGAAACTCCTGGACTGCATTGGCCAGGGTGCGCCGTTTGCTATCTGTGGCCTGAGCATCCAGTGCGGATTCATACACAAGTTCCAGCGCATCAATTTCGAGCTCGAAGATGCTTATGCCATCTAACCGAGAGGAAAGTGCTGCGCCTAGTACTTGGGTATATCGCTTTATCGTGCTTCGCCCAATACTGTGGCCGTATGCGGAGGCGCCACCCAGCATGTAGGCAAGCCAACCCTGGATTAGGCCGGGAAGTTCTCCATGAGACTCCGCTTGTAAAGGGCTCTCTATGGGCAGGTTGTCCCGGATCCGATCGCGCAGTTCCTCCAGCCATGCGGGTGGGTCAGGGTTATCCTCAGTTACATCCGAAACAGATTCATCGTCATAAGTCCCCGCAGGGTCCTCGAGATCATCTAGGCCGAGAATATTGCCCCAGGATGAGGGGCGCAGTGACTGCGAGACAAAACCCTTGCGGCAGGCAAAATTCACCAGCACCTGCGGCAGCCGCAACTGCATTTGCATCCTTAGAAAATCAAACAGGTCGCTGGGATTCTCTGGATGATACTGTTCAGGTACCTCAACCTTCTTCAGGAATGCACAGACACAGCGCATGTGCCAATTTCTACGCTTTAGTTTGCCGGTGCTTTTTTGAACATCATCCACGCAGCGTATCAACAGAGCCAGCGTTGCCGGATCAGGGAACCACTGCCGAAATTCAGCGACGGCATTGCCGCGGATCGATAGCGGCAGACGTATCTCGGGAATTCCCGCTACCCAATCGATGCTGTCTGGCGTCGTGCTGAGCATGGCATTCAGCTGAGCCACATCGAGCAATCCGCCGTTGTAGGCCGCACTCATTAGTAGCAGACCAATGCGCTCATCCGTGCTGAGCGCATCGATATCCAGTTTCAGACCCTGCTGCAGGGCGTGAATCAGTTGGCAGCTGCGTTGAATTCGCTCAGCCGTGTAGACGTCAGGATTGATCGGGTTTGCTGCACGCCTGACGGCAATGGCTATTCGTGCCAGCGGAAATCCTGGGATTTGGTCCCGGACTCGCTGAGTGATGCTGCGCAGTACGTTGCGCAACGTGTGATTTGTGCCGAGCTGTGCCTCCAGTTCACGGACGTGCGTCGTCGAGATCCCGGATATGGCGCATTCACCCAACAGCCATTTGCCGAACGCCGTCCCGGACTTCTCGGCAATCGATTTCAGAAGCGCCCGCATCTCGGGCATCCATTCCGGCTCATGAGGCCGAGCCGACCAGATAACACTGCCCTGTTGATCGTTTAGACGGGGCAGATTCATTCTGTCACCCACTGGCTGCTTAGAGCCGACCAGCCAAGCTCCCTGAGTAGTGGGGTAATCCACTCATCTAGAACCTTGGCGTATACCGCAGGGCAGAACGTCGAATAGGCGTCCTGAGGCTCCTCACCCCTGAGCCAGTGCCCCATGAACGCAGCCAGCGCTTCTGAAGGACAGCCCCGCTCCGTGAGTTCCGTGCGGATGAATTTCCGGTGGGCATTGACCCGATGCGTGGTGTAACCAGATACCAGCCCCATCTGGTCGTAGATATTGCCCGGGGTAATCTCAGCCCGGCGCACTCCAGCCTGGCTAATCTGCAGGAAAAATCCCCGCGACCACTGATGATCCTCCTCATCCTGTGGCAGATAACCAATCAATTGTCGGCTGATAGACGCGCAATGCGCGAAGTAGCTTGTTATTTGCCGCCTCAACATCGGCGGCATGCAAATCAGCCGACTCATATGACGATCGTCAGAGTCCTTGTCTGACAGCGCACCCATGCCCAACACAGAATCAAACTCGTCGATGAGCATCAGAGGGTTGCGGATTGCCCTACAGGACGTGACCAACATAAACATCTGCACTGTCCAGAGGGTGAAACAGTTGTGCCAAGCGACCATCTCGCTGAGACGCCCGTTCGCTTTCCTTCTCAAGACCCTGGCCATTGCACTGATATTGCTCGCAATGGTTGCAGGCAGCAGGCAATGAGTTGCACCCACCCCACCCTGTTGGTCTGGATTTAGGTCGACATATTCATATGCGAGACCAGCACAGGCATAAACCTGCGTCAGCACTCTTACCAGTGAGGTGGTGTAAATTTTGCGAAGGTGACAGGCATCGAGCTGCAGGTAATAGCGCGGGGTTTGCGCCGAGGGGATTTCAACGCCAGACAGCATGGATGCTGCTGCTACATCCTAAGTATCAGCGACTATCTGGTGGAACAAATAACTGCGCAATTTGGCTCGCGTATAGCGTCGATCCCCCCCACCCAATTCCAGCAGCAGTGCCCTGATCTCGGCGTCCAGCTGCTCAGTTTGATAAGTGAATACCTGGTTGGCTGAGTGAGGAAATGTCCTGATCAGTTGTTTTACCAACTGGGCACTACCAGCTAGATCGGGCAATAGAATTCGCAGCAACGATGGTCGGACACCAGAAGAGGCCTGCCAACGATCATCGCCAGCCAAATCTGGGCGCTTAACTACCATACTGAACTGCGCCGAATCCCCTAGGATCAATGCCAGACCATCGGCGTCATCTTTCTCGTCATCAACGATGGATAACTGGATAATCTGCGTCGTCGACTGCCCCAGCCACAGACTGATATGCAGAGCAACAATCGCCTCCATTCGGAGCTGGATCGGAGTTGGGTCTTTTGTGTAGGAAAGCTCTTGCAGATACGAGTGGAATAGGTCGCTGGCACCAAACAATAAATTCCGCAACTCCATCAGCGTGAGCTGGTTATATGAAAATGGCAGGAACTGTCGGCTACGGACAATATGCGCCTCGACATTTTGTTGGCCTAGCAGATCGGCAACATATGGCCGTTCACAGCCCTCATCGTCCAGTACCCAAATTTCGGTTGCTGGACTCATTTCTCCGGGCGCCAGATCACCCCCAGCAGTATCGGCATGCCCAACGATAACGTCGTAATGACCTGGTAACTGATCAGGATCATCGGGATCCCCCAGCACAAAACCTCGAGTATCCTCACTGATGTAGTGGTTCAGCTCAGGCACACTCTGCTTTTTACGCTTGCCTCTATGACCGCCTCCGCCACCACCCACGCGTGGCAACTCGCCGTTGCAGTAACGAACAAATCTGGCGATAGCAGCAAAACTATCGGAATTCTCTGACCTTGACTTACTAGGTAAAAAACCTCTGCAACTCGCCACGAACCCCTCAGTACTCCCCCAAATATTTAGTTCGGAAGCGATTGAGACAGTTTGCAGCTTGCATAGATTGCCGATGGCCTTGTAAACATCATAGCGCTGGTCTAGCAAGCGATTAGTAGCGGTTTTCTGAGATGCGACGAGCAACTGTGCAAGAAGTCGCTCATAGTTCTGTTTGTTTTCGTGGTCTCTGAATATGTGCAGGAACGTGGCGTATGGAAATCCGAATGTTTTTACGCCTTTATGTAGAACAGGATTGTTCGCCGACCCTTTATTTCCTAGCCAAAATTGCTCGCCTAGACGTTCTCGGACATTTGGTTGGCGGGATAGGGAAATGAGCCATCTGCAGGCCTCATGCAAAACGACGTCATCAGCGCTATCAAGACCAATGGGCAGGCCAACACTGCATGCGCGGAGCACTCGTAGGAGCTGATCAATCGCACGTGGCAAGTCAATGAGCTCAGGATGAGCACCAAGCAGATTGAGGATTTCGCCGATAACTCGAGGTGACTGCCCCTGCTCCGAGGCGAGGTTAAGCAGAATTTCACGCTTGCTCATTTCTCACCCCCACAGCCCTTAAGCGGTTTTACTCCGACCAGCCGAGATAGATGGGCGTGGCTGCGATATTCGTGAGGCCACTGCTCCGCTGCAGATTCTATATGCGCATATAAATCGCGTACCTGCTGTGGCGTAATCTGAGCCAGGGCAGGCGCAACTAGGCGCTCAATCAGCACGAGTTGGTAGGCGCAATCCTTGATTCGCCCCCTCGACCATTCAATGCACTGCACCGGCGTTTCTGGATCCATATATGTTTTTAGCCATCGATACAGCGTCGTTTGGCCGATACAGAGCGCATCCGGCCTACTGATGACCAACGGGTAGAGCATATTGATGCGCAAGGCCATAGCCCTGGGGATCAGAGCCTGATCTGGAACCCCTACAGGAGCTAGATCCAGATCTCGCTCAATACGAGAAAATTCGGGATGCACTCCTTGGATGTCGCGTAATTTGATCGTCAACATGACGCCTCTCTCTAGTGATATGACTACTAGACAATGCGAGGCGCGAGCCCCCGATTAAGGGGAGTGAATTGGACTGTGACGAAATTTTTTGTTCGCTAATTGACGTGGTGACTTACCTCTTTGCCAACGGCCGCTTTTGCTAATTCCGCGCATGCGCGGAAAATCGCCGAACACACTGCAACGATGCCATCAAAGAAAGCACTGAAATTTCCGCGCATGCGCGGGTTTAACTAGCAAATGGGCTTCGCTGAACCCGGAATCAGAAGGGCACCGTACACGCCGAAAAAATGGGGCGATATCAAATCCCGACTGCATCAATCTGAAAAATAGGGGGTAGTCCGACCGCACTCTGAATACGAGGTCAGGCAAAAACTGCCTGGCTACATCTCGTTTTAGGAGCACGCATATGGGAGATTGGAAGGCATGCATCGGAAAGATGAGCGACCGCGAAATAGCGCGGCGCTTTGGCCTTGGAGCGAGCAGTGTCCGGCGTTACCGCCACTCAATTGGCATTCCTGAGTTTCACCCAGAAGACATTGAGTTGCCGGCTGAGCTGATTGAGCAGCTCGCTACAAGAACGAACTATCAACTGGCAAAAGAGTTCGGGGTCTCCATCAAGCACATCAAGCGAAAGCGAGGTGAGCTGAGAATCCAGGAGCCCAAGACTGCCCGGACACGCTTCAAACCCCTTGAGGACATCTGGACCAATGAAGCCATTGCCATGCTCGGGCAGATGCCGGATACCGAGGTCGCTGATCGTCTGGATATCAGCAACTTTCCAGTCAAAAAGAAACGTCACGAGCTTGGAATACAGGCATACAAACGTCCGTTACCAGAAATAACACCTGAAATTGCATCTGCGTTTGGTGTCGTTTCCGACGCTGAGCTTGCACGCCAACTGGGTGTATCAGTGAATTACATCCGCAAAGCGCGGATCAAGGCGAGCCAGCAATAAAGCGCAGACTCGCTTCAAAGCAGATAACACGGGCAGTCAGATCAGATGGCTGACTGCCAACTAACCACGAAGTCAGGCTTTAAACCGCGTACGGACGGCCTCACCACCTGATGCGCAGGGCTCATTCAGCTAGCGCCACGCGCATCCATTTGGGCATATTGCAGTCCAACAAGGTGGCCAGCTCTCCGGGGTGGAGTGCTGCTTTAATCGCATCGATGCACTCCTGAGTGGCGCCATCTTTTCCGAGATAATAAAGAGCACTGATAGCCATCCCGACCCTGGTTCCGGAGCACTGCATAACCATCGGAGCAGCATGCACGAGCCTGATCTCGGCCTTCTCTATAGATAGAGATCGACTAGGGCCGCTGGTGTAAAAGATAGGCATGACCGGCATCTGTGTGCTTAGCCCGAATCGCCTCACTGCATCAGCACCGTGAATCTGTAGTTTCCAACGGCTCTGCCTGGCAATCACACTCAGCAAGTCCCAAGGCCCAGGGCGACTAACCCGGCCGGTGTATTGGCTGGTTTTCGGCCGCATGTAGATGCCGCGGTACACGCGCACAAGCTCACCGCGGAGAACCAGTTGGGCGACTGCCTTGGAGATGGCCGAGCTTGAACCAAGCTCTGCAAGACACCTGATGCTGAAAGGCCTCCCCCTGCGCAGACGCTTAACACGCTGCGTGACGAGGTGAGATACCGACTGTTCAGAATGGGAGCGGGGCATCGCTATTCTGTCGAATCCAGCGAAGAGCAGAGCAATGGCTGGTGAAAGGCGATCACTCGTTGCCGGTATTCGACTTCAAGCGCTTCGTTTACCAGGCATTCCTCAAGGCGTCCCAGCGAGAAAACCTGGGCCGCAGAGGGATAGTGCCTGAGCAGGCTTTTCGCATAGCTGCGGATATCCTGCGGTAATCCCGTATGACGGGATAGCTCACGCAGGAATTCCTCGGTTTTGACAATGGCGCGGGTTCTTTCATAAGGAAGGGTCAATCTCGCTATCTCCTGGCCATAAACGTAAAGTCCCGGGCCGCTGGCTCGCCAGCGCCCGCCACCTAGCGCGCAGTTAGGGTGCAATGCCAACCAGTGTTTGCCGAGCAGAAAGCTGCAAAGCCTGCAGTCTTGGGAGATCCCATGCAGACCAATCCGGGTCAGTGTGCACGATCATGGCTGCGCTCCGTCTTGGCCTCCTGCCGTTCCATCCACTTGGCCAGGCCCCATATCGTGGTTCCCAGCGCAAGCAGCAGCCAAAGCAACCATTGCGGTACTTGATATTGGGTGCTTAGCAAGAGACCTGCACCACCGCAAAGCATCACCACGAAAAACCATCTCATCAGCGTCTGCTCCCGATTACTTACGAGGCACACGTTAACTCGATGTTTTGCTGCGCTAACGCAGATGCTGCAAATTTCGTCAGGCCCCAGGCTGGGAAATGAGGACGGCATGCTTGCAGGCATGAAGGCGCTGCTTTCCGTGCCCCGAGTCAGCTCGCCGTGGATGACAAGGATCGGGCCGCACGCTAACGGCTAGGTCAGATGAGGCGCCGGCAAAGCGAAAAGAAGAAGAGGACGCACCACTGGCCCAAGCACGAACTCCATAGAGCCCCTACTGCATAAAAATATTGACAGCAGCAGGAAGCTAGACGATATTGATTTCGCCATCATCTCAGTACGAGCTGTACGGAGATAAAAATGAGGTGCGGCAGGTGGCAGCCTGCCGCGATTGCAATAACTGACCCGTTAGGAGAGCTAAAGCTATGAAACTGTACCAAATCGCCTATGACCTGCGTAAGCAGCGTAACTACCAAGCCCTGTATGACCGCATCAAAGCCTATGGCACCTGGTGTCGGCCGCTGGAGTCCACTTGGATTGTTGCCACGAGCCAGAGCGCCACTCAGGTAAGGGATAACCTCAAAGCAGCAATGGATGCTGATGACGGCTTACTGGTAACCCGGCTGCAGGGAGACGCCGCCTGGTTTGGGCTGGACGCCGAAAAAACTCAGTGGTTACAAAATCAGTATCAGCGTTGCGAAGCCTGATGAACGCCTGCGCCAAGGATGGCGCTTCTACCCAGAGTTACTTATGCCAAACCCGTCATTCAAATTGAGCGATGTGGCCGATGTCCGTTCTGGATACACCTTCCGCGGCGCGTTGGAGCATGACCCTGCTGGTGATATCCGTGTTCTACAGATCAAGGATCTGCGTCAAAGCTCGGCCATTGAGCCGGACACGCTAACGGCCATCAGCTGGGATGCGCGCACCTCACCGCCGCTGCTCCAATCAGGCGACATCGCGGTGATCGCCCGTGGCGACAACAACAAGGCTGCTCTCTTCACGGGGCAGCAACCGGTTGTTGCCACCAGCCAGTTCTTTATTGTCAGCACAAAAAAACAGGATGTCTTACCCGAATACCTGTGCTGGCTCATCAATCTGCCTCAAAGCCAGCGAAGCCTTGAGCGCAGCGGCAGTGCGATTCAGGCCATCAGCAAAGCGTCCTTGCTGGATATGAGAATTCCCCTTCCGCCACTCGCCACTCAGCAGAAGCTGATTGCTCTGCAAGCGCTATGGGACGAAGAGGATGAGCTGATCGCACGCCTGCAAACCAACAGAGAGCAAATGCTGCAAGGCATTTACCAGCACCTTATTAAGGATTGAACCATGAGCGACAAAGTAAACCAGGACGACATCAACAAGGCGCTGTGGGCTGCCTGCGATACCTTCCGCGGCACCATCAGTGCGGACACCTATAAAGATTTCATCCTCACCATGCTGTTCCTCAAGTACATCAGCGATGTCTGGCAGGACCACTACGACAGCTACAGGATGGAATACGGCGATGAGCCGGAACTGATCGAGGAGATGCTCAAGAACGAGCGTTTCGTGTTACCGCGCAATGCCAACTTCTATGCCCTTTACGATCGACGTTATGAGCCGGGCAATGGCGAGCGCATCGATCAGGCACTGCATGCCATTGAAGAAGCCAACGGCACCAAGCTCAAGGATGCCGGCAAGAGCGTGTTCCAGGACATCTCCTTCAACACCGACAAGCTGGGCGAGGAGAAGCAGAAGAACACCATCCTGCGCCACCTGCTCGAAGACTTCGCCCGTGAAGAGCTCGACCTCAAACCATCCCGCGTCGGCAGCCTGGACGTGATTGGCAACGCCTACGAGTACCTGATCAAAAACTTCGCCGCCAGCGGCGGGCAGAAAGCTGGTGAGTTCTACACCCCACCGGAAGTTTCCGAGCTGATCGCCGAACTGCTCGACCCGCAACCGGGCGACAGCATCTGCGACCCGGCCTGCGGCTCGGCCTCGCTGCTGATGAAGTGCGGGCGCAAGGTGCGCGAGCACCACAACAGCAAGCAATACGCCCTCTATGGCCAGGAAGCGATCGGCTCCACCTGGTCGCTGGCCAAGATGAACATGTTTCTCCATGGCGAGGACAACCACAAGATTGAGTGGGGCGACACCCTGCGCAACCCCAAGCTGCTCGATACCAATGGGCAATTGCTGAAGTTCGATATCGTCACCGCTAACCCGCCGTTCTCGCTGGACAAGTGGGGCCATGACGAAGCCGAGCACGATCAGTTTGGGCGCTTCAAACGCGGTATTCCGCCGAAAACCAAAGGTGACTTCGCCTTTATCCTGCACATGGTCGAAACCCTGAAAGCCAAGACCGGGCGCATGGCGGTGATCGTGCCTCACGGTGTGCTGTTCCGCGGCTCCAGCGAAGGCAAGATTCGCCAGCAGTTGATCGAGGAAAACCTTCTGGATGCCGTGATCGGCCTACCGGAGAAGCTTTTCTACGGCACCGGCATCCCCGCTGCAATCTTGGTCTTCAGCAAAGCCAAGACCGATGAAACCGTACTGTTTATCGACGCGAGCCGAGACTTCAAGTCAGGTAAAAACCAGAACGTGCTGGGGGATGAGCAGATCAAAAACATCCTAGTAACTTATCGCCACCGCATTAACTCGGATAAGTACAGCCACCGTGCCAGCCTGCAGGAAATTCGCGACAACGATTACAATCTAAATATCCCTCGCTATGTGGATACCTTTGAAGAAGAGGAAACAGTCGACTTGCTGCTTGTGCGCAAAGAGCGGGAGAAGCTGAAGGCGAAGCTGGCTGAGCTGGAAGTGCAGATGGATGTGTACTTAAAGGAGCTAGGCTATGGTGCGTAGCGCTCAAGAAAGCAACATACCTACTGACTGGAAGTATGACCTCCTCGATAATTTTACTGTTCGCGGCAGTGGCCATACGCCTAACAAAGAGAAATCCAATTATTGGAACGGGGGCATAAAATGGGTTTCGCTTGCCGACTCTTTTAATTTAGACAAAGGACTCATTTTTAATACTGATAAGGAGATCTCAGAAGAAGGCATCCAGAACTCATCTGCTGTTCTGCACCCAGCAGGAACCGTAATTTTGTCCCGTGATGCGGGTGTTGGAAAAAGTGCCATTCTGGCTAGCCCTATGGCAGTCAGCCAGCATTTTATCGCATGGCGCTGTGACAATAGCCAAAAAATGAATAGCTGGTTTCTATATAACTGGCTACAAATGATGAAACCAGAGTTTGAGCGTCAGGCGGTGGGCTCAACCATAAAAACCATTGGCCTGCCATATTTCAAAAAACTAAAAATTGCCGTACCACCCCATCACGAGCAAGAAAAAATCGCCAAGATTCTCTCCACTTGGGATCAGGCCATCGCTACTGCCGAGCAACTTCTGGAAAACAGCCTGCAGCAGAAAAAGGCTTTGATGCAGCAGCTGCTTGGCAGTCATGAAAGCGCTGAGGAAGATGGGGAGCAGGACTTCAAGCGTATATCCGAAATTGCAGAGCGCATTCAAAGAAAGTCTGATGGCGGCGATCACCCAGTGCTTACCATATCATCCCTCAGCGGATTTGTTCGGCAGGATGAAAAATATAATCGCTTTATGGCTGGCAAGAGCGTCGAGAGCTATATCCTGCTCAAGCGTGGCGAGTTTGCTTACAACAAAGGAAACTCCAAGACCTATGAATTTGGCTGCATATTTGATCTAGATTCTTTTGACGCCGGCCTAGTGCCTCATGTTTATGTCTGCTTTAAGCTAAAGCCGGGTCTTAGTCACCGCTATTTCAAGTATCTATTTGAGGCTGACTACCTGAAGCCTCAGCTTGGCCAGCTGGTCAATACTGGTGTTCGCAACAATGGCCTGCTCAACATCAAGCCTAGTGAGTTCATGAACACTAAGGTTCCGGTGCCTTCTCTGGAGGAACAAGAGCGGATTGCAGATATCCTGCATGTCGCCAGCAAGCAGGTTATTGCGCTAGAGCAGAAGCTCGCTTGCCTAAAGCAGGAGAAAAAAGCCCTGATGCAGCAGCTACTTACCGGCAAGCGTAGAGTCACTGTTGATGCCAAGGGGGCTATGTGAAGGATCGCACTATTAATTTTCGGCTGACCGATTGCGCTGGGCATGTAACGAATTTTCTAAGCTTGCGTTCCTTTCTGACGTTCTGTGAGGCAGAAGCAAGCTTTTGGAAGGAGCGTAAACAGATAGTCCAGACCGATAGAAATAGCGCTAACCATACACATCTGAATGCAGGCGATGTATTCACCCGAGCGGCAGATACGATTCAGGGTTGGAAGGACAACATAGAGGTTTGGAGCGACGATGATCTAAGCCGTCAGCTACAGCAGCTTCAGCAAAGCTATTTTCAGCGATTACAGCGAGACTGGCTTTGGCGTGGTCATCCTTTTGTTGAACCATTCGTCCAGTGCCTCAAAGAACATGGCGATAATACAGCTAATGCATTCTTGGACTTTTCGATTCGAAAATCCGTACAGAATATTAGCAATATCGAGCATTTCAAAGGCTACATGTATGCTTATGAATTTGCCAATCAGGACTCTCAAATAGTAAAGCGCCGCCATGGTGAGAAATTGTCTCTTGGGCATCTGCGCACGCAGTTCGCCGACGCCCAAGACAAACTATTCACTGAGTTTGGCGAGCTGAAATCTGAAATTACAGATTGGGATACACAGAATAGGGCTTCTAGCAGCAGACTTGCTAAAGTACAAAAAGCATTAGGCCGCCGAAAGATAAAGTCGCAATCCAATGCATTTGAACGACAATTAGCCGAATGGACTGAGAAAGTCACGACCCTTGAAAGCACTTATGAAGAAAAGCTGAAACTGAAAAAACCTGCCGAATATTGGGCAAAATCGGCGCGTAAGTATGGAATACAAGGCGGGCTTTGGACGCTAGCTATTGTTGCTTTGGTTATCGTCGCAGCGATAAATTTTCAAGAAATCTTTGTCACGTGGCTGCAAGGCCGCGAGACTCCCGTTCAGCTCAACACGATACAAGGGGTTATCCTTTTCGGTTCCCTTGCGGGTGTGTATGCGTTCTTGCTGAGGGTATTGTCGAGGCTGGCGTTTAGTTCGTTCCACCTTATGCGCGATGCCGAAGAGCGTGAGCAGCTAACCTACCTATATTTGTCACTCACTAACGAAGCAGAGATCGACAAGGAATCGAGAGATATTGTCTTGCAGGCCCTATTCAGCCGCAGCGAAACCGGCTTACTGGCGCAGGAGCATGGACCGACCATGCCCGGAGCATCAGAGATGCTGCGCTCAACGCTAAGAGGTAGAGGCCAATAACATGGATGCTAATGACCTGATCCTTTACACCAGTGACGACGGCGAAGCTCAACTAGTGCTCCGCGTACTGGATGGCCAAGTATGGCTGACGCAACTAGAAATGGCCGAGCTGTACCAAACCAGCAAACAGAACATCAGCTTGCATGTGCAGAACGTCCTCGCTGAGGGCGAGTTGACAGAGGAGGCAACCGTCAAGGAAAACTTGACAGTTCAAGCCGAGGGCTCACGCCAAGTCAGGCGCAACCTAGCGTACTACGCCCTGCCGATGATCATCGCCGTGGGCTACCGGGTGCGCTCAACTCGTGGCACCCAGTTTCGTCAGTGGGCCACCCGCACCTTGGGTGAGTACCTGCAGAAGGGCTTCGTGATGGACGACGCCCGCTTGAAGGAGCCCCGCTGGGACTACTTCGATGAGCTGCTCAAGCGCATCCGTGACATACGGGCCTCGGAGAAGCGCTTCTACCAAAAGGTACGTGATCTCTTCACTCTGGCCGAGGATTACCGCGCCAATGAGCAGGACACCGCCCGCTTGTTTGCCGAAGTGCAGAACAAGCTGTTCTTCGCCGTTACCGGCCACACCGCCGCCGAGCTGATAGTGCAGCGCGCCGATGCCAGCGCACCCAATATGAACCTGCTTAGTTTCAAGGGCGACCGGGTGCGCAAAGCCGATGTTGTGGTGGCCAAGAACTACCTGAATGCCGAGGAACTAGACCAGCTCAATCGCTTGGTCGGCATGTTCCTCGACTTCGCTGAGCTACGCGCCGAGCAGCGTAAGCACTTGATGCTCGCCGATTGGCGGCAATACATCGACAGCTTTATGGCCTTCAACGAGCAACCGCTGCTACGCACTGCCGGCAGCATCAGCCACGAGCAGATGAAGCAGGTGGCACATGAGCGTTATGAGACGTTTGACCAACACCGCCGCAGCGCCGAGGCTTTGGCCGCCGATGCTCAAGAGCTGGCAGAGCTTGAACGTCTGGAAAAGCGCCTGAGTGCAAAGAAGAAATCCAAGTGACCGAATTGCCCGCTCACTCGATCAGGGAGTTACACCATGGATTTGGAACAACTGCGCGCACTGCTGGCGAAGGCCGAGCGCTTTTATCAGCCTGAGCGAGAGCCGAGCATTTTTGCCTTGGGTGGGCGCGGCTATTACGAAAACCCCACCACGGATTTGCTGGCGTTCTTCCTCAATCCAGCGCAGGTGCATGGACTGGAAGAGTGCTTCCTCACTGCGCTGCTGAATTGCCTGCCCAATACCTCAATGCTGACGCCTAGTTTGCGAGCGGCGCCCCAGCGCGAGGTGGTCACCCATAACAGCAACCGTATCGACCTGGTGCTCCCCGGTGATGGATGGGATCTGCTCTTGGAAAACAAGATTTTCCACGGACAAGTGAACCCCTTTGCCGACTATGAAGCCTTCGCTCAGCGCAAACTCAATGACGGTGAGCGCCCGCTGGTTTATGCCGTGCTCTCACCATCAGGCAAAAGCGTGCGGGTCGCATGGCATGGCTTGAGTTATGCGAAGTTTATTGACGCTGCACGTCAGCAACTGGCTCAGCGCATGCTGACTCATCCTGTAGATAAGTGGCAGGTGTTTGCCCGCGACTTCCTGCTGCATCTGGAAAACATCACTGTGGAGAAGGCCATGGACGCCAAAGCCGTCAACTTTGTTATCGAGCACCTGCATCAAATCAACAAGCTGACGCGCCTCAAGGACCAGGTCATTGATGCCCTCGACGCTAAGGTGCTCGACAAGCTCGATGCCGAGGTGCCCGGCTATGCGCGTTATACCCGGCGGCACAATTGGAAGAATGGCCCCGCACTGCGTTATGCCTCCGACAACTGGAAAACTTGGTCTGACGTTGTGCTCTACCTGAGCGGTGCCAACAGCACGATGAAGCCATCGGTACGGGTATACCTGTGTGATGTTGATGAGACGCTGCAAGAGCAGGGCCGAAAGCTCTTCACGGGTAACGAAACCAAGGTATGGAGTGAGGGGAAGAACAACAGCATCCTGGGTTTTAGCTGGGTGCTGGATCACTTTGATGAAGAGGAAGTGCTTGGCCTGATCGTTGAGAAAATGAAGCTGCTGATGACTTTCGAAAACGGAATACGTGCGCAAGTCGGTCAGCACACTGAGGCTTAATTACATTGTCTGTCAGATTACCTGGCGGCTTTTGACCATGTGGTAGCCATGAGGGCTGCCGAGTGATTGCAAGGAGTTGGATGTGGGTTTGCAAAAGCGTATCGGGGATTTGGTCGCCAGCGTAAGCGCGGGCATGTTTGAGCGTGAAGAGATCATCGCGGTATCCGTGCTGGGAGCACTCTGCGGGCAGAATACATTCTTATACGGGCCACCCGGCACGGCCAAGAGTCTGATTTCTCGCCGTATAGCCTGCGCCTTTGAGCAGCCAACCTATTTCGAATACCTGATGAACCGCTTCAGCACACCTGAAGAGGTGTTTGGCCCTGTGTCCATAAAAGCGCTGAAAGAAGATCGCTACATTCGCAAAACAGATAGTTATCTGCCCAAGGCCGATTTCGCCTTCCTTGATGAAATCTGGAAGTCCAGCCCCGCTATTTTGAATACCCTGCTGACGTTGATTAACGAGCATGTGTTCCGTAATGGTGAAGCCATTGAGAAAGCCCCACTCAAGGCCCTGATTGCTGCATCCAACGAAACGCCAGATGCCAATCAAGGCCTAGAAGCCTTGTATGACCGCTTTATTGTGAGGCTGATGGTGGAGCCCATTCGTGAAGCCCAGCACTTCGATCAGCTACTTAATAGCAAACCGACCGAAGCCAAAATCGACATCCCCTCGGCTCAACAGGTGAAGTCCAGCGAATGGGATGAATGGATGACCCAATTGCATCAGGTCAAGCTGTCTGCTGAGACGCTAACCATCATCCACTTGATCCGCGAACAGCTGGGGCAGCAATACGAAACGCTCAAGGTTTATGTCTCCGACCGCCGCTGGCAGCGCGCAGCGATGCTTATGAAGGCAGCAGCCTTTTTTAATGATCGCAAGGAAACCAACCATAGTGACGCCTTGCTGCTGCAGCACTGCCTGTGGACTCATGAAGAAAATCGTCAGGCTGTCTGGGATATCGTTGCGGAGGCGGTAAAGGCCTGTGGGTTTGATAGTGGTATAGATTTGGCTGCACTGGATAAAGAGAAAGACGCACTAGACAAGGAGATAAAGAAGGAGCTTTTCCATTCTGCTGATATTTACAAAACGGTAAAGCTCTCCAACAAGGATTTCTTTCAATGCAAAGGCACCTTCAAGCCTAAAAACAGCTACTACAGCAACTACGAAAAAGCATTTGAGATATTCATCGCAAAAGATAGACTCAAGACAAAAGACGAGTTCCACCCGCTAGACAACAAAGGCAATGAACAAAAAAGTGTTAAGTGCAAATTTGACGGACAAGGAACCTGTCAGATCATCTTATCTAACGGCCACGTGGATTACCTGAGCATTAAGTTCACACCTGAAGTTCTTTTTCACAAAGGCGACAGAAAGGAAGATATTAACATACGATTAATCACCTCCCTTTCCTCTTCGGTGAGTGAAATTCGCGAGAAGCTCTCTTTCACTCTGAAAAAAGTAGAGAAAAAATTTAAAGCCTACGAGACTAAGCTGAGCTCGCCTTTTGTGCCGGCAGATAAGATTTCTCTAGCAATTTCCGGAATAGCACTACAAATCGAAGGTTTGCAACTTCGTATCAAAGACTGCGAGCGGCTGGAAGAATTATGCCGCTAGATCTACTGGCTAGTGCTGCCAAGGATGTTAGCGATAATGCTCAGCGTATCTTCGCGTCGCTATTAAGAGACTCTGATTCGATTGCAGGTCACATAGCAGAGAGGATTCGGCTGTGGCAACTGGCCTCGGCTGAAGAGCTGAAAGCTGAGTTCCCCTTTGCGCTATATGAGCAGCAGCTCTCGAACTGGCAAACCCGGAACCAGTCTCCCCCTATTTCTAGTGCAGAACTGGCAGCAGCTGTTGCGGAGTATGTTGCGCTCTGTCGTGTAGCCAAACTGCCGGACAATCAATCTTTTTGGCAGCGTGAGCTAGCAGCGGTGACGGCCTCTCCAACAGTTAACAAAAAACGTAAGGCCGATAGCACCGTAAGTGCCCGCCTTTTACGAGATGAATGGCAAAAGGCGCTAGATAAAGCGCGGGTCGAGTGGGAGCTTGAGCGCATATCCATGCTGCGCCGGCAGTTCATGGAGGAGCTCGAGGTATTTCTGCAGTTACTGCAACAGCTTCAACAGCAGTTGGAAATTCTGGGGTTGGACCCAGGTATATTACTTGACCTGTCCAAAGGAAATTTCTCTGCACAAGAGATCGAGCGCTTTAAGCGGTGGGCTAACTACTTGGCCAATGATCCGGGTGTTCGGTCGCTATGTGATTTGCTAGGCAAGCTGCGCCAGCTGGAGTTGTCAGAGCGCATTGAGCGGGCTCAGGTGCGTTATTCGCAAGACATCGAGTTACCGGATATCAATTCGCGGGAAGAGATCATCGGCATTCGCTTGGGGCGTGATATCGAGCATATGCTGCCGAGTGAGTTGGCGCTTTTGGCTGATCCCGAAACGTCCATTCTTTTCGACCTCAAGTACGTCGAGTCACGGCTGATGTGTTTTGACATGCAGGGCATTCAGCGCGTGCAGCAACATCACCAAAAGGAAGAGCTGCGTAGCGTTGAAGAGGCAGCTAAACAAGGGCCAATGGTGATCTGTGTCGACACCAGCGGCTCTATGAGCGGTATGCCTGAGACGGTTGCCAAAGCCGTGGCGCTCTTCATTGCAGGCAAGGCCAGGCAGCAAAAGCGAGCATGCTATTTGATTAATTTTTCCACCGGCATCGAGACGCTGGATCTTGGCGACGACTTTGGCATGGAGGCGTTGATCAAGTTTCTAGGCATGTCCTTTCACGGCGGAACGGATGCGATCCCGGCATTGGATCATGCGTTGGGTGTGATGAAAAGCGAAGCCTATGAACGAGCAGACCTGTTGATGATTTCAGACTTCATCATGGCTAGCTTGCCAGAGCATTTACGCCAGCAAATTGAGCAGCAGCGTACTCATGGCAACCGCTTCTATTCCCTGGTCGTAGGCGATTGCTTTATGACTCAGCGTTTAACCAGCCTTTTTGATCATGAATGGGTCTATGACCCACACAGCAGCCAGATTCATGAGCTGATTGGTTTTCAGCGAAAACTGGATGGCCGCCCGGAGAATCACAGCGCATGACACCAACACCGAAATTTCAGGAGGAGTACAGCGCAAAGCTTCCTGCTCTGGCGCTGCTATGCAACCTCGGCTGGGAATTCATGTCACCCGAGCACGCTCTGGCTGCGCGGGCCGGTAAGAGCGATGAAGTGGTGCTGCGTGATGTGCTGCGTGAGCAGCTGAGTAAGCGGCGCTTCCTGTTTGGAGGCGGTGAGTACCCGCTTTCCGCAAAAGCTATCGACAACCTGATCAGTGAAGTGTGCAGCCCTGCACTCAATGAAGGATTGATGGCTGCAAACGAACGGCTCTATAACCATCTGCTGTATGGCATCTCGGTGACGGAGTTCGTGGATGGTAAAAAGGCCAGCCCAACCGTGGCGCTGATCGACTGGCACAATCCAGCCAACAACAGTTTTATCTTCACTGAAGAATTTCGCGTGCTCCGCAGCGGCGGTGTGGAAGCGCGCAGGCCGGATATCGTTTGCTTCGTCAATGGCATTCCTCTGGTCGTAATCGAGGCCAAGCGCCCGGATGGCAATGCACAAAAAGGCCCGACAATCGACGAAGGCGTTTCGCAAAGCCTGCGCAACCAGCGCCATGACGAAATTCCCAAACTGTTCGCCTATAGCCAGCTACTGCTGTCGATCAATGGCAGCGATGGGCGCTATGCCACCTGCGGCACGCCAGCTAAGTTCTGGGCGGCCTGGCGCGAAGAGGATATCTCTACCTCTGAGTTGTACACGCTAAAGAATCGCCAACTGACTGGTGTGCAGAAGGCGGCAATTTTCAGCCATCGCCCAGCGGCTGATCTGCACTGGTACGAAAACCTGATCGCTGGCGGCGAGCTCGCACTGACAGGCCAAGATCAGTTGCTCATTAGCCTATTGTCCCCAGCCAGGCTGCTGGAGATGACTCGTTTCTTCACCTTGTTCGACAAGAAGGCCGGCAAGATCGTCGCGCGTTACCAACAGGTTTTCGGCATCAAACGGCTGATTGAACGGATCAATCAGAAACGCAAAGACGGCGGTCGTGAAGGTGGTGTCATCTGGCATACAACCGGCTCGGGCAAATCATTCACCATGGTTTTTCTGAGCAAGGCGCTGATCCTGCATGACTCTCTCAAGCAGTGCCGCATTGTGGTGGTCACCGACCGGGTTGACCTGGAAAGCCAGCTGAGCAAAACGTTTGCCTCGGGCGGCGAACTGGCTGGCAAGAAGGATCGCGAGGCTGCCATGGCCACTTCCGGCACGCGCTTGGCTGAGCAAATCGGTAAGGGCAACGAGCGCATCATTTTCTCGCTGATCCAGAAGTTCAACAGCGCTACCAAGCTGCCACAGTGCGTGAACACCAGTGCCGACATCATCGTGCTTATCGATGAGGGTCATCGTAGCCAAGGCGGTGAAAACCATATCCGCATGAAGCAGGCGCTGCCCAATGCGGCCTTTGTCGCGTTTACCGGCACACCGCTGCTCAAGGACGATAAGACGACGAACAAGTTTGGCCCCATCGTGCATGCCTACACCATGCAGCGCGCAGTGGAGGATCAGGCTGTGACACCGTTGCTCTATGAAGAGCGGATACCTGATCTGGATGTAAATGCGCGCGCCATCGACAGTTGGTTTGAGCGAATCACTGAAGGGCTAAACGAGCAGCAGAAAGCCGACCTCAAGCGCAAGTTCGCCAAGAAGGGGCAAATCTATAGCGCGGATGACCGTATTCGCCTGATAGCTCTAGATATTGCTAACCACTTCGTGAAGAACATCGACGAGGGGCTAAAGGGTCAATTGGCCTGCGACAGCAAGGCCTCGGCAATCAAATACAAGCAGTACCTGGATGAGGCAGGCTTGTTCGAGAGCGCCGTTGTGATGAGCCCGCCGGATAGCCGTGAGGGCAACACCGATGTGGATGAGGCGGCCTCTCCCGAGGTAACCCAGTGGTGGAAGAAAAACGTCGGCAGCACGGATGAGCAGACCTACACCAAGCAATTGATCGAGCGATTCGACAAGGATGACTCACTCAAGCTCCTGATTGTGGTGGACAAGCTGCTGACGGGATTCGATGAGCCGAAAAACACCGTGCTCTACATCGACAAGCCACTTAAGGAGCACAACCTGATCCAGGCGATTGCTCGGGTAAACCGTCTGCATCCACTAAAGAAGTTTGGCTTGCTGATCGACTACAGGGGCATCCTTTCCGAGCTGGATACCACGATCCAAAAGTATCAGGATCTGGCCTCGCGCACCCAGGGCGGCTATGACATCAATGACATCGCTGGCCTCTACAACCAGATGAGCAGCGAGTACAAACGGCTACCCCAGCTGCATAAGAACCTCTGGGCGATATTCTCCGATGTGAAAAACAAAGGTGACATCGAACAGCTGCGCCAAGTACTGGTGCCTAGGATGCAAGAGCGCGATGGTGAGCTGGTTGATGTGAATCTCAAGGTACGCGACGACTTCTATGAAGCGCTGACCGAGTTCGCTACCTGCCTAAAGGTCGCTTTGCAGTCAGCATCCTTCTTCGAGGACACCAGCTTTAGCGATGCCGACAGAGCTCATTACAAGGAAACTCTTAAACAGTTCTCCAGTCTGCGCCAACTCGCCAAACAAGATGCCGGTGAAACGGTGAACTACGACCAGTATGCCGAGCAGGTACGCAAGCTGCTGGATAAGCATGTGGTAGGCGTCGAGGTGAAAGACCCCGTTGGGGTTTATGAAGTCGGCAAGATGGGGCAGCAAAAGCCTGAACAGTGGAGCGAGGAAAAGACGCGCAACGAAACAGACATCATCAAGACCCGTGTCAGCAAGATGATTGAGCAGGAGTTGCGTGATGACCCCTACGCCCAAGAGGCGTTCTCCAAACTGCTGCGCCAGGCCATCGAAGAGGCGGCAAAGCTATTTGACCACCCGCTCAAGCAATACCTGCTATTCCACGAATTTGAGCAGAAGGTGCAGGCCCGCAAGCTCGATGAGCTGCCAGATGCTTTTGCAGGTAACCGGCATGCCCAGGCGTACTTCGGCATTTTCAAGAAGAGCCTTCCTGAGGCCTTGATTTCAGCTGATGAACATGCACAGGAGCACTGGGTAAAACTGGCTTTCAGCCTGGATGAAATGGTCACGACCTCAGTGGCTGAGCACTCAATCAACCCACAAAATATCGAAAGCGATATTCGTAAGAAGCTACTGCCGCTGCTCTTCAAGGAGTGCAAAGCTGTGGGCGCTGGTATGGATCAGGCGAAGGCCATGGTTGAGTGGGTGGTGCAAATCACGCGAGTAGGCTTGTCCGGCTTATGAGTGTGCCTATCGTCATGAGCGCTCCACCTGCCCCCGCAGTGTTGAGCTGGCTGAGCTTTCACTATGCCGATGAGTTGATACAGGTTGAAAGGGCGCGAAGGGCCCGCGATGTTTCACGCATTCTGATCAAGGTCGATCCAGACTGCCGCGTGCGCGTCAGTGCGCCGGATGGGGCCAGCGATGAACAGGTATTGGCCGCGCTGAAACGACGCAGTCGCTGGATCTATGAGCAGCTTCGTGAGTTCCGTGCTCAGCTAACGCACGTTCGCCCGCGGCAGTACATCAGCGGGGAAAGCCACTACTACTTAGGCAAGCAGTATGTGCTCAAGGTGATTGAGGCGCCTGATGAGCTACAGCAGGTGCGTTTGTTGCGGGGCAAGCTTGAGGTTTCTGTTCGGGTCAAGTCGGCAGACAAGATCCGAGAACTCCTTTACGCCTGGTACAAAGCTCGCGCCCGAGAGGTGTTTGATCGACGTCTAGATGCTGTCTTGCAACAAGCCCTTTGGGTTGCAGCCAAGCCGCCACTGCGCATCCTAAGCATGCAAACACAGTGGGGCAGTTGTTCACCTGCGGGCCGTATCACGCTCAACCCCCACTTGGTTAAAGCATCCCGCGAGTGCATCGACTATGTGATCTTGCATGAGCTTTGTCACATCGCCGAACACAACCACAGTGAGCGTTTCTACCGGCTTATGCAGCAGGTCATGCCGCAATGGGAAAAGACTAAAAAACGACTGGACGGTATGGCGGCTGCCTTGCTGAACGGCGGCTGAGCATCGTTTGATTAGCGCGCGCTTGCCAAAACGCTTGATAGCCAAGGATTAGCTGCCTTGTTTTGACTGTTCCACCAGCAGCGTGAAATCGAAAACGCTGGGCCCCGCAGAAAAGCTCGGGTATCCGGATTTTTTGGTTGATTGGCTCATATCATGATGACGGAACCAACCATCAGCTCAGCGGATTACCTGGTTGATGACGACTCTTCTTCACGGCCCCTGCAAGTTTGCAGCAACGCCCAGGTTCGCATGCCGAGATACGCAGTGAGGCTTCGCGATCAACACACCATGCATTCACAATGTCACTGCAAGGTCCGGCATGTCTCTGCTCAGTCCTTACGGCCTGAGCTAGCCCTATACAGCTGTTGTTTGCTCTCCTCGCTGATCCCCGTCAGGATGCCGCAGGCATTGATCTCCCGACCCTCGTTGCAACTCGCCCTCAGTGAAACGAGTTGTTGCTCAAGCGCTTGCAGAGCAGTTATCTGCGACCGCACATGAGAGATGTGGTCATCGAGCATGGCGTTGACGGCGGTACAGGGCTGGCGAGGGTCGTCCTGATAGCTCTGTAGCTCGCGAATCTCTGTCAGTGACAGGTCCAGAATTCGGCAGCGGCGGATAAAGGCAAGCCACTCGCCATGCTTCTCGGTATAGACACGGTAACCATTCTCCTGCCGTTCTGGCGGCGGCAACAGGCCCTGCTGCTCATAGAAGCGGATCGTCTGCGTGTCGATACCCGCTATCTGGGCTAACTGACCAATGCGCATCAGGCTTACTCCTCAACGGATCATCTGTCCCATTGACCTTATAGTAGCTATATAGTTTTTAATACTAGCAATCTATGTTGGTTAACTGGAGCCGTATCGTGAGTAAAGCCTGTGGTGGCCCATGTAGCTGCGATGCAACGCCTGCAGCGGATACCGATATGCCGGTCTCCTCCAAAGCGTCAGGGGAATGGGTCAGCGTGTATGCTGTGCCGAAGATGGATTGTCCCTCAGAAGAACGGATGATCCGCTTGGCGCTGAACGGCTTTGATGAGATTCGAACGCTGTCCTTCGACTTGTCGAACCGCCGATTGGAGGTCGTGCATGACGGCGAGGCTGAGCCCATTACCGCGAAACTGGCGACCTTGGGGCTAGGCGCCTCTCTTCAGGAAACCGTCATTGCCGACCCAGAGACGATCAAGGCCGCTGAGAGCTCGGCAGTCTCTGCTACGCAGGAGTCAGGCACTCTGCGCGTGTTGCTCGGTATCAATGCGATCATGTTCGTGGTGGAAATGACTGCTGGCCTGATCGCCCAGTCTACCGGCCTGATCGCTGATTCCCTGGATATGTTTGCCGATGCAGCCGTCTATGGCCTGGCTCTCTATGCCGTAGGGCGCAGTGCGAAAATGCAGGTACGTGCCGCGCATCTGGCAGGGGTACTGCAACTGATTTTGGCTATCGGCGTACTCGTCGAGGTGGTGCGACGCTTTGTTTTCGGTAGTGAGCCTGAATCGCTGATGATGATGGCGATCGCCTTCGTCGCGTTGATCGCCAATACCGGTTGCCTGCTGTTGATATCCAAGCACCGCGAAGGCGGCGCGCATATGAAGGCAAGCTGGATATTCTCGGCCAATGATGTGGTGATCAACATGGGCGTCATCGCCGCCGGTGCCTTGGTCGCCTGGACGGGGTCCAGCTACCCTGACCTGATTATCGGTACCATCGTGGGCCTGATCGTCCTCAACGGCGCTCGGCGCATCCTGGCGCTCAAGGGGTGAGGCTGCACGGTACGCAGCTATCGATGCCTGGGACACTTGATCGAAGTGGCTGTACAAGCGCGCTAGGCCTGAACGACAGCATATAGCGCGAAGGCTCGGAGCCAGCAAGGTAGCGTATCTAGGAATCAACCAAGGAAGGAAGATGATGGATAGTATCTGGCTGGTACTCGGCCTGGCGCTGTTGCCCGCCTTAGGCAATTTTAGTGGTGGGCTCGCTGCGGAGGCCTCCCGAACTACCGGGCGCCGTCTCAATTACGCCCTTCACGGCGCTGCCGGCCTCGTCATTGCGGTGGTGGCGGTTGAAATCATGCCGCGCGTGCTAGAGAACCTCTCAGCCTGGGTAATCGCCCTCGCTTTCGCGCTGGGCGGCATTGCTTACGTAGGTATCGAGAAGCTCGTTGAGAGTCTCCAGAAGCGACAAGGCCAGCAGGGAGAAGGCGGTCAGACGAGTGTCTGGATGATCTATATCGCCGTATCCATCGACCTGTTCAGCGATGGCCTCCTGATCGGGGCGGGGTCGGCGGTCTCACCGTCGGTCGCGATAATCCTGGCGGCGGGTCAGGTTCTCGCCGATGTTCCTGAGGGCTTTGCGACGATCGCCACCATGAAAGATAAAGGAATCCCTCGTAGCAAGCGGATACTGCTCTCTGCTTCCTTCGCGATTCCTGTGCTCTCGGCAGCCGTCTTTGCTTACTTCGTACTCAGGAACCAGCCGGAGGCATTTAAGCTAGCGGCACTGACGTTCACGGCAGGCCTTCTCACGGTCGCTGCCATCGAAGATATGGTCTCCGAGGCTCACGAGAGCGGTGACGATACGCACATCTCACCGCTGGCTTTCATAGGCGGCTTCGTCCTGTTCGTTCTGGTATCAGCGGGCTTGGAAGGGGTGGTATCGCAAAGCTAACGTACTGCTCCCCAACACAGCCACTGTCGTGCTGGCCGAATACGAAGCAGCTCCCAGCTTACGGCGCACCTAGTCGAGTCCAGAAACATTCACTTTGCCACCCTGGCCAGCCGGCCGAATGAATTGACGCAGCTTGATTAAGCGGAGCAAGAAAGCATGAGCCACAGGGTTGATCCTGGATTCGGAGGCGAGAGAGCATTGGGTGATAAGTGCGCGCTACCCTCTAGCCTATACACGGGCGTGCGCTATAAGCCGCTTCTGACAGGGGGGATGGCTCTACTTGCTGGAGGCGCCATGCCGCTTGCCTTTGCCCCTGTGGGCTGGGCATGGCTTGCGGTGATCGCTCTGGCAACATTTTTTGTCCTGACCGCGCAGTCTTCAAGGCGTCAGGCGCTGTGGTCGGCCTACCTCTTTGGCCTTGGCTACTTCGGCGCGGGTGTCTCCTGGGTCTTTATCAGCATTAGCCAGTACGGCAATGGCCCCGTGGTGGCGGTGTTAGTCACGGCGGCCTTTGTCTCGCTGCTCGCCCTCTTTCCATGGGGCGTCGCGTACCTCGTGCGCTGCCTGCGCCCTGAGATGGATGCAATGGCACTCTGGCTAGGGCTACCTGCGGCATGGGTGCTGAGTGAATGGATGCGCACCTGGTTCTTGACCGGCTTTCCCTGGCTCTTCATTGGCTACAGCCAGACCGACACCACACTTGCCACTATCGCTCCCGTCTTTGGCGTGCTTGGCGTGAGTTTACTGGTGGCACTTCTCGCTGGCGGGCTTGCCTGGGTTGTCCAGGGGCCAAGCCTGCGCCGTGCTGCGGTAGTCGGTGCCGTGTTAGTCGCTACCCTCGCCGGCTTGCAACTGCTGGATCGTGAATGGACGCAGCCAGCCGCTGACCCGATCGATGTCGTCCTCTTGCAAGGAAACATCGCGCAAGACAAGAAATGGGACCCGAGATACCGGGACATCACACTTGAGCGCTATCAGGCGCTTACCGCGCAGCATCTCGGAGCCGATATCGTGATCTGGCCAGAAGCGGCAATCCCGATGTGGCATGACCAGGCCAAAGCATATCTTGCTGAGCTTGAGGCGTTAGCCGATCAGGCAGGCACATCGTTAATGATTGGCGTCCCGGTACGCGAGGCGGAGGGCCGTACCTACAACGCCGTGGTAAGCCTCTCCGATCCCTCAGGCTTCTACTACAAACGCCACCTGGTGCCCTTCGGTGAATATGTTCCGTTTCGGGATCTTTTGGGGTCGGCCCTCGACGTGCTCGGGGCGCCCATGTCCGACTTCACACCGGGACGGGAAGCGCACGTCCTGAATGCAGCAGGGGTGCCGGTAGGGGCACTCATCTGCTACGAGGCGGTCTTTGGTGCCGAAGTCACTGAGCTTCTGCCCGAAGCGCAGTTACTGGTGAATGTCAGCAACGATGCCTGGTTCGGCAGCTCGCTCGGCCCCCTCCAGCATTTCCAGATGGCACGCATGCGTGCCATCGAAACCGGACGTGACCTTCTTCGAGCCACGAACACCGGTATCACAGCAGCCATCAATCATGAGGGCAAAGTGCTCAAGCGTGCTCCGCAGTTCGAAGTGGCCACCCTCAGCGCCGAAGTGACACCGCGAACTGGCGCGCCCCCTTATGTGCGCTGGCGGGATTGGCCTGTCCTTGGCCTGACCGCACTCGGACTCGGCCTGCTCCTGCTCCGTCGAATTCGTCGGCATCATCGGTTGGGTACATGACGCTTGTTATTTAGCAGCGAGCAAATTCTAGATTGGGTCAGGAGGAAGGGGATATGTCTACTTATGGCAGTCGGCTCGCAGAGAAAGCCCACGAGCCGGGAAAGGCGATGCGCTGGCTGTGGCTCTCGCTCCTGTTACTGTTTGTCGATCAGGCGAGCAAGTACCTTGCCAGCACCATGCTAGCGCATGGTGAAAGCGTGCCTGCCGCACCCTTCTTCAATTGGGTCCACCGCCACAATACGGGGGCGGCCTTCAGCTTTCTCGCGGATGTCGGCGGTTGGCAGCAGCCGCTTTTCATCGGACTGGCCCTGGTTATCTCGATATTACTGGTGTACTGGCTTTGGCGTTCACCACGCGTACTGAGTTATCGGCTCGCCCTCAGTGCGATCCTCGGCGGCGCGTTGGGCAATGTCGCAGATCGCTTGCGGTTAGGCTACGTAGAGGATTTTCTCGATTTTCACTATGCCCAGTGGCACTGGCCATCGTTCAACCTAGCGGACGTATGGATCTTCCTCGGTGTCGCCCTCTTTATTTGGGCGGAAATACGACATCAACCAGGCAGCCGCCGCCGCTGAATCGCCTAGCGTCTTCGCTATCGCATGCTTGACTTCCGGAATAGGCGCGTCCTGGGCCTTGATAAGGCGGCACGCCTTCATGAGCCAGCTGTACGTTCCTGATGCACGACTGCTGCCAAGGGCTCTGCTGCATCCTAACCAATCTGGAAGAGCGCACCCTGCTGGACCTGCTACCCGGTCGTCAGCAAGAGAGGGTGACAAGACGCCTCATGAGCATGGCCAACCGCCACCAGGTCGAGATCGTCAGCATGGACATGTGGAAGCCCTACCGCCGCGCCTTCCAGACGGTGCTGCCACAGGCCCGTATCGTGGTCGATAAGTTCCACGTCGTGCGCATGGCCAACGAGGCCTTAGAGAAGATCCGCAAAGGCCTAAGGAAGGAGTTGAAGCCCAATCAGCGCCGGACCCTCAAAGGTGACCGGAAAATCCTGCTGAAGCGCGCTCACGACGTTTCAGACCGCGAACGGCTCATCATGGAGACCTGGACAGGAGCATTCCCCCCAGCTCTTGGCGGCTTACGAGCACAAGGAGCGCTTCTACCATATCTGGGACTGTACCAATCGGCGTGGTGCCGAACAGGCTCTCGCCACCTGGATTGACAACATCCCTCAGGGGCAGAAGGAGGTTTGGAAGGATCTCGTCAGCGCCGTCAGTGGCTGGCGTGAAGAGATGCTGACCTACTTTGAGACCGACATCCCGATCACCAACGCTTTCACGTAGTCGATAAACCGCCTAGCCAAGGACAAAAACCGTGATGGCCGGGGCTATTCGTTCGAGGTAATGCGAGCCCGGATGCTCTATACCACCAAGCACAAGAAGAAGGCGCCACAAGTCAAGGAATCCCCGTTTCTGGGCAGAGCCACCATGACCTACAACATGGGACTCCCCGAGCCTGAGAAGAACTTCGGTGTCGATCTATCAACCTTCTGGAAGGACTAAGGGTTGGATGGGGCTGGAAGGCCCATCAACCACTTAATCCGGATACCCAAAAGCTCAGAGGGTACCCCTGTCCAGCGTAAAGCTGGGCAGGGGAATCTATCCGGGTAAAGGTTTTACGGGTTGCCTGCCATCTGGCGGGCATAATAACGATCGCTGAGGTCTTTATTAGGATCAGCCTTGAGCCAGCGCTCGGGCTTGGTGCAGTCCATGCAGGTCAGTGTTTTCTTGTCAGGGCTAAGACTATACAGGTGGGCCTTGGGGCCAGTTCCAATCTTCAGCCCAGCTTCCGAAACTTCGAACCCAGGAACCTCGTGCCCCAAACGATCCATGGTCTCAAATTTGAACGACCAGCTTTTGATCTGGCTTTTGCGCCAGATGGTCATGATGGTCAAAGGGTCTTGTTTCGTTGTGCGCTGATAGACCCAATCGCCTTCATAGGGAGTTAGCTTCGGAGCTTCTAGATCCCGCATCCCCTGCTGCAAGGCTTTCTCCTGTATTTTGGCAAGCTCGGCATTTAATTGCTCCTCGTCCCTCCCGGCCTGATCTTTGAGCATCTGGTCTACGTCATAAGGCCCTTTGGGGTCATATTTCCAAACCGTATCGTCCTTGATGCGAAGAATCTTGCAGTTGAGGCAGTCAAGGCTTTGCTCGTCCACATTACGCTTCATGGCCAAGCGTTCGGAACTATTTACGTCGTCAAGAAGAAGCTTTCCATCTTTGACAGAGACGGTCATTTTGACAAGCGGCTTGATGCGGCCAGTACCTAGCTCCTGCCCAATGAGCTCAGCTTCATTGCCATGGATATTAAGGACTAGCTCAACTTTGCTATTCGACGGATTCTTAGCGCGATAGCTGCCTGTGAAATCCTCGCCCCCGCAACCGGCGAGGAGAGTGCCAGCAACGACTGTTGCCGCTAGTTTAATTATGAAACGCATATCATCTTTCCAGTAAGTTTGTCTTGTAATGCCCGTATTGAGGCGCGATCCATTTGCGGAAGGAAATGGGTGAAGACCTTTTGGTCACGCTACTTCTGGCCCTATCGCTACAACCAGGGCTTGTAAGTGTTGGGGCATTGGTTTGGGACGGACTACTTTCTGAGCGGCAGGGCATCGTAAAAATGCTGCTCTCGGACTCAATGAGCATTCCTTGCTGATGGTTCGATCCGCTTACGTGATTGGCGGATGCAAAGCGCGCACTCCTTGCGAATAAGGTAAAGCCGACCCACCATGCCAAGCGCTACCATGTAAACGAGAGTCGGCCTGCGAGGCGACCGATGATGGCTTCAGGTTACGAAGCGGTGTTTTAGCAAATTCACAGTATATTGTGAAGACCACAGATGGCTCGACCCAGATAGTCCTCCCTTTTAAGGGAGGGCTTCCGTGGAGGTCGGATTGGCGTTCGGTAAAGTCTTGCGCAGGCGGCGTGTCGCAGCAGGATTTACCCAGGAACAATTGGCCCATGAGGCAGAATTGCAGCGTAATTACGTCAGCCTGATGGAGCGGGGCGTCAACCAGCCAACCATTACCACCTTGCTCAAGCTAGCCATCCCTCTGGGCTGCACAGCAGCAGAAATCGTCGACGAGGTAGAACAACTCGTTGCACACTCCTGAGCACCGGTGTCCTCTGAGCCCCTCAGTTGACGAGTGGTTGAACGATCGACTCAAGCGCACTTCTCATCCTAGAGTCGACCACCAAAGGCTCCTGCTCCAACCAAAGACCTTTGTCCACGAGATCATGCACCAGCTTGGGCGCATGACGAAGATCAAGCCCAGCAGGCCATGGCTTTTTCAACTTCCTAGGCTCAACGCACTCGGTCCAGAAGGATGGAACGAACCAGCACAGATCCGACCGAAGCTCTCGTAGTTTCAGGAAGATTCGTACGCCGTTCGGGTCGAGATCACCAAAGTGAACGACAGGAACCTCGGGCTGCACCTGAGCGAGTAGATGCACAACAGTGGCTATGTCCCAGCCAGGGACATGAGCCAAAAGCCATCCGTCCAGCATCGGCAGGTCACGCCAAGCGCCAGAGTTTTCCACCAGCAAGACCGCTCGCAAGGGACCTTCCAAGATGAGGCCATCCAGGAAGGCCCGCTCCGGGATCGGTGCTTCACCAAGAATACGGGCAAGCTTCCACAGATCCAGGACACCCTGCTCGGTCTGTGCCACCAATCCACGCGGTGGTCGCAAGCGTAACAATCCGTCGTGGGTCGCTTCGGTGCCGGCAAGCGCGGCTTGCCGGCGCGGCGTGAGCACCGCTTTGGAGTGGGGCGCGGTTAGCGCGGCTGCAGTCCGGCGATTGAGACGTCCTGGCAGCGCCGGAAGCCGCCCTGCGCGGCGCGAATCTTCCAAGCGAGCCCAACCATCAGGCGTAGGAGAAAACCCACCCGCTGTAAGTGCCGCCAGAGCTTCCTGCCAGTCCGGCCATACCCGCTCAAGCAGCGCAACGAGTTCAGTGCGGCGAGCCTCTACCAAGGCAATCTGATCACGCCGGCCGGTCGAGCGGATCCAGGATAGCTCTGCCAGAGTGTCATACGCTTTCACCTGTGAGGCGCGGCGCTTGAGCGTCCCCTGCACCAGCAACTCGAGCAGAGCGATGCGCTGCTGCGGCGTCTGCCACATTAGCCTACGCTCCTGGTGCGACGACCGAACACCAGAACTTCCTCGCGCCCCTCGGGCGTCACCTGGCGCACCAAGCGATAAGTCGTATTGCCTTCGGCACGTGCCACTTCGGGGGCCGCGATCATCAACTGCAGATCCAGTGTCTGACACAAATCGAACAGGACGCCGAGATTGTCCGGCGACAGACGGTTGGCTTCGTCCAGGAACAGGAAACGCAGCGAACCGTGAGCGCGCTTACCGCGCAGCAAGGTTGCATCGCGTTCCCACTCGGTGAGAACCACCATCATCAACGCAGCACCGACACCGATCGCCTCGCCGGTCGACAAACGTGTCGGGTTGGCGACTTCCCACTCGGTGCCGGACTTGCGACGGATCTCCACCTGCAGATGCACGTATTCCCGATAATCGAGCAGACGCTGCCCTGCTGAGCGCCCACCGCCGTAGCGACGAAAGATTTCGTCGAGCGCCTCCTCGATCGGCATGTCCGCCTGGAACAGCAGCTCCTGGGCCGCACCTTCACGCAGGGCGCGAAGGATCTGCTCCATACGTTCGACAGCCTGCATGCGCACACGGATGCCCTGAATGCTGCCGAAGCTGACCTTTTCTAGATTCTTGGTCAAGCGAGTGACTTGGCCACGCGCCTTGCGGATCTGTACGTCAATGCCTCGTGCTACGTCTTCGCTAGCTCCACGCAGGTCGCTTTCCTGACGGGCGAGACGCTCTTCGAGGTCAGACAGTTGGTCGCGCAGCCGGATGAGCGCCTCGCGCGGGTCATCGACCTCGGCCACCTGTGCCGGCAGGCGGCGGCGCAGCCAGTCGCGCACAGCCAGCCAAAGCGTCAGGATGGCATCAGCGAAGGCGGCATCGGAGGTATCGCGCAGCTGTTGCAGTTCGGTCAGCAAGACCTCCCCGCCGCGCGCACTACCCAGGCGTTCCAGTAGGACACCTCGGCGTATCTTGGCTTCCTGGACAAAATTAATGTGGCCACGGATGTCGGCAAACTCTTCAGGGGTTCTGGTCAGCAACTCGCCCACCAGACCATCGCGCATCGCCCAGTCAAGTAGGTCATCCCAGCGCTTACGTGCCGGCTCGGCCTCACGGCGTTCGATAGCGAGTTTGTCGTCGGCAGATTGCAGATCCTGCTGGGCGTTCTGTAAGCCATGTTCCTGGTTGCCCTTAGCCGTCAGCAACTCATCGCGCCGCGTCCCATGGGTACGCAGTTCTTGTTCCAACCGCATCACCTCGGCACTAGCAGCCGACAGGGCATCCTCGGTGGGAGCGGGTATGCCGAGGGAATCGAAATGTTCAGCGGCGGATTCATGTTCCTGTCTTGCGTTGTCGTACTGGCTTTGCGCTGCAAGAAAGCGCTTGCTCGCTTCCTCATACTGGGCTTCCGCGTGGGTGACCTTGTTTTCGCAATCTTGTTGCAGCGTTTCGGCTTCGCTCAGTTGCTCTTGCAGCGCCGGAACCAGTTCTTGCGAGTCTTCGAGCCGACCTGGAGCTTCCTCCCAGGACAACGCTTCGGCGTTGTCGCACAGATATTCGAGTGCTTCGATCCCTGCATCGAGCTGCTGGCGCCGCCTCTCCAAGGCATTGGAGTGAAGCGTCAGGTTTTCTATATCCGGGTCCGACAACGGAAGCTGGCGCAAGTCACCAAGCCCGTGCTCCACACGTAGGACATCTTCCTGGTTGGCGGCGATCCAGCTTCTGGCCTCGACTGCTTGCGATGCTTTTTCGCTGAGGACTTGCACGCGCTCGCCATGATCGGGGGGATCGAGCAGCATCGCCTCGGCCAGCAACGAACGCAGTCTGCCAATACGCGGCTGCAGTGTCTGTGCCGCTGTAGCATTGCGATCAGCCGTTTCGCGCTGCTGCTCGATCTGTTCATCGACCAAGGTGATCGCCTGCTGCGCCTCGGTGATGGCACTTGCAGGATCCCCCGCCAGCCAAACCTCCAGCCCAGCAAGTAGAGCATCGCCATCGGCCTGCAGCCGCTCCAGCGTGCGCCGTGCACCCCTCATCGCATTCAGCTCGGAGGCTTTCTCTTCGGCCTGCGCCTGCAGGTCGGCTGCCCTTTTCTCGCGCGCCCGCCGCCCTATGCGCGGCTTGGTGGGAATACGGGACAAGCGGAGAGCGATACCGTCTTGGATAGCAAGATCGCCTTCGCCGGCAATCGTGGTGTCGGAGGATTCTGCCAAGCGATAGAGGTCGGCATCACGCGGCACCAGTAGCACGTCAGCTAGTTCCTCTGGCCGGTCCACAGCCGCAAGAGCTGCTGCTGTGAGATCGTTGACGACCAATGCCTGCACCAAGGCCCCAAGCCGGGCTTCCAGCACCGCAGCCTCCTCAATCGCCACTTCTTCGTAACTACCGGCCAGTAGTTCGGCACCGAGCCTGTCCTTGAGCTGCAACAACGCAGGAGAGAACGGGCCTCCGGCCGCCAGTAAATCGCGCGCTTCGCGGATCAGTCGCTCCTGCGCTTGCTGTGCCTGCTGTTCGGCCCGGCCTGCCTCGGCGTACTGCTTGCCTAAGAGAGCACGGGCTTCATCCAGGTTGCCCCGATCCTCTACTCGTATACCGAGGTGTTCGGACAAGCGCATAGCGCATTCCGTCAGCTTCCGCCATTGCGGCTCGCGTGCCAGCAACTGCTGATATTGTTGCTGGAGCTCCTCGCGCCGGCGTCGTAGCCCGGCAAGTTCGCCATTAGCCGTCCGTTGCGCCTGCTCGTGTGCGGATCGTTCGGCTTCAGTATTGGTGAGCAAAGCGTTGACGACTTGCGTGGCGGGCGCCTGGGTCAAGACCACACCTAACTCGCTCGCCTGTGCGTGCACCCGAGCCTGCCGGACCTGCAACTGTTGCGCTTCGGCCAGTTCACGTTCGATGCTGGGAACCTGATCAGCAAGTACGCTCAGTTGCCGGTGAAGACGCAACGCTTCAGTAGCCGCATCGTACGCAGCGATGATTTCGACATCCCGTCCCGCGAGCCGCCGCACAGCCGCTATGAGCTGCGCATGCCGCTTACGATGCTCCAGCGCATCGGACAGGCGTGTCCTGGCTTCACGACGCTCCTGATCGATGGACTCGAGTGTGTTACGTGCCGATGCGAGGTGATCGACGAACTGCGCCGGGAGCAAAGGGGCAACTTGCAAAGTCATCTCGGCTTCCCGCAGTCGTCGGGTTACTTGGCGATAGGCAGCGGCCCTGCGATGCAGTTCCTCTATGCCCCGCTGCAGGTCGGCGAGACCCTCAGCGGCGCGTTTGTAACCCTCCTGGGCACGCTTGAGTTCCTCGCGGTTGCGGATTCGCAACGTTTCAGCCTCGCTTCGCAGCCTGCCCGCTTCCTGTGCTTCGCGCTCGGTCTCCGCGAGACGGATAACACTCTGTAGCAGGGTGCACAATGCCGCCAAGGCATCCTTCAGCTTGGAGTGCCAATTGCGTGCGGCTTCGAGCACTCGATCCAGTTCGCCCTTGTGAGCATTGAGCTCATCCAACTCGGCCAGAGTCGCGTCGAGTGCTCCGCGCGCAACTTCCTGCGCCTGGAAGGCCTGATCACGCGTGCTCTGAGCCTCGCTCACCCGGCGTGCCAACTCGTCGGCACGTTCGCGAGTAGCGAGGAAGGCCGCGCCGAACATGGCCTGGCCGGCTTCGAAGATACTGCCGATTTCTTGCTCCAGGCGGCGCGATTCTTGCACTTCAACCCGCGTGCGCCGGCAGGAATCCAGGTTTGATCGCATCCTCTGCAAGGTATCAGCGAGGCCACTTTGCTCCCTGAGCAGGAACGAGCGTAGCTCCGAAGTGAGCACCCTTGAGATGCCGCCGGTCATGCTGGTACGCAACATATCGTTAAACTTATTGCGCTCCTCGTCGGTACCAAGGCGCAGTGGCATGACTCCCTGGTCGAATAGCGCGGCGAAGTACTCCCGGGCGGAGGGATAAGATTGTAATCGCCCACCGAGCCGCGCCGCGTTGTCGCGCAACTCCTGCAACTCCGGCACAGACTCGACGCCCCCCTGTGCAACCAGCAGCAGATCTTGCAATCGGATCGCAGGGTCGAGGCCCCAGACAATAAATGGGGTAGGCTCCACGGAGGGTTCACCTTTGCGTTCCAGATGCACCCCAGCCAGCAGCCTCTGTGCACCTGCAAGGGCAAAATCTACCACCACGTAGGAAGGGCGTCCGGGATCACCTAGACGTCCCCAAATACCCTTGTCGCCGCCAGTCGCTCCAGTCTCGCCGAGATTGGTGAAGCGCAGGCGGGACATATCGGGCAACAGAGCGACATAGGCGGCAATCATCACCGTGGTCTTGCCGGCACCGTTGCTGCCTTCCAGCGCAGTGACATGCCGATCGAGTAGATAACGCTCGTAGAAGACACCTTTCCAATTGACCAGGGCTAAAGCATCGGCACGCGTTCGACTCATGACAACATTTCCTCCCCCTCCGCGTCGCCGCTATCGTCATCCATGTCGTTAGCATCACCCAGTAATACCTCTCCACGCGCAACCAGCCGCTCTAGGGCGTCGCTGGGATCTGTGAGCCCGCGAACTGGCTCGGCAAAGCGCATGAGTGCCGGACGCAGGCGCAATCTGGCCGCATCAACCACATCGATGAAACCCAGCTCAGCTAACTTACGCAGCGCCTCGTCCGCTTTCCCTCGCACAGTTTCAGCGGCAATGCGTTCGTCATACTTGCGTCTACGCGGATTTAGCGTACGCACTAGCACATCGGTGCCCAGTAATCCGGACAGCCGCTGCAATAGCGCTTCACGTGTCGCCATGCCGCCATGCTGCAAAGTCACGGGATCGAGATACATCAGCGCCAGCACCTGCCCGATAAGCATTTCGCCGACGGATAGCTGACGTCGCCCCAGCCGCTCGCCGCTGGGCAGCAAATAGAAATAGCCATCGCTCTGCTGGATCAGCTCACAACCGAAACGCCGATAAAAAGGTTCGAGCAGCGCCTGTGCCTCCACCAGGTAATCATAGGGGCAGCCATCATCTCGACCGATATGGCGTCCACGTCGCAGCATCAGATCCACCTCGGGGAATCGCTCGTCGACAATCACCTCTTCCAGAGAATCGAATACGGCATCGCTCACTCCACTTTCCTCCGGCCCTGGACAGTCCATTCCTCGACTTCGAGCTGTTCGCCCACTTCTAGCCATAGCCGCTCGCGGCTTGAACGCAATCGGGCTAGCCTTGCAGCTGCGTCAGCGATGCGACCCGCAGCCACGTATTGGCTATCGTCGGTCAGCGTGGCGAGTACCTGCACCGTTAGCCCCGCCAAGGTATCTACGCCCTCGTCGAGCGCCCGACTCACCAACACTTCGATATCTGCCAGCGCATTTTCAGCTTCCACCCAGGCTGGTTCGGCCTCACGATCAGTCTTTGGCCTGGCCACCACCGGACGCTCGACGCGTGCTTCAAGTGTACGTAGCAGGCAGATAGAGCCTGCATGCGCAGCTAGTAGATGGAAAGGCCTGTTTCCCCACTCCGCAATCTGATCGCGCAAGCGCTGGCTCAGCGCCCGATCAGGATCCAGTCTGACCACGTCGCGCAGGTAGCGGTGTACATACTGGTAGTATTCGGACCATGCCTTTTGGCGTGCACCGCCCCAGGCTCCGATCCGGTCTACATGTTCGATGACCCGCTGTGCGGCTCCCTCGGCTTCGACATTTTCTGCTGAAACGGCCAGCGCCTGGATGTCCTGGAGCAACGCAACGAAATGGTGTGTGTCTCGCAGCAGGATTTCATTGAGCTCGCGCAATGTGTGGGTCGTTGCGTCGAGCAGGCTCTGGCATCGATCGATTGCGCTAAACCAGTCGTTCGACAGCAGGCTAGCGATTTCCGCCTGGATTTCCTCCTGCTGGGCATCAAGCCCCCGCTGCCGACGTTCGATACCCGCCACCATGTCACCGACCGTGATCCTCAGGGGGGCGACCACGCGCTGACGCCAATCCTCATCGTTATGGGCCTTCCTGGCTGTCGCCAGGATGTCGGCAAGTTGAGCGCGCAAGGTACCGGTCAGTAGGCTGAGGCTTTCCCGAGTCAGGGCCTCGTCCGCCAGAAAGTATTCGATAACCGCAGCAGCAAGTCGTGTCAGCGCATACTCGCCCGCCCGAACGATGCCGGCGCCATCAACTCGGGCCAGCATGCGCTGCTCGCGTAATCGTTGAATGGCGTGCGTCGCGCGCTTGCGCGGATTTTCGGCAGCGGGTTCGACGACATCGCAGACCTGTTCAAACAGGTCGATCAGCAGATCTTCCTCGAACGACGCAAGCCCAGCCTTGTCCGCTCGCAGGTACAGACCTGCGAGAAAGCAGACATCCGCTGTTTTCAGGTCAAGATTGACCTGATCCCGTACCAGCGAGGCGATAAGGCGATTCGGATCGGATGCTGTCATAAGCGCTGAGTAGGCTTCTCTGCTACGCAGTATGAATGTATCCAAGCCTCATATTGTTCAGGCATGGACGGCCCCCTGTGCATCGGCCTGCTGTTCCTGAGTTTTGGCCGCGATCTCAGAATCGTCTGAGTATGCTTCTCGCATCATCATCTTGTAGTGAGCCAAATGCCCGGATTTGACGAAGATCGCCTTGAAGATATTCAGGTAGCTTTCCACCATTGCATCGTCGACAGCGACATACAGGTCATCGTGTGCGAAGTGGGAACCATCGTTGACCCATGAAAAAAGCGATCGGCATATGACCTTCTCACGCCCCTCGAACAGGTTGCAGATGTCGTCGGTATCGGTTCCACCGAGGATCTTGAAGTAGTTTTCAAGAATGCGTCTGAGGGTGTTCTGGATTGAAAGGTTGGATCGGTCGGCCCGTCGTACCTCCGCCCACAGCATTTCGTATGAGGTGACTATCGGGTTGCTTGTGTGGGCCTCTACTCTTGAAGAGTGGTGGGATTTTCGGACGACCCAGAAGGTTTCCTCGCTGCGCATCGCGTTTCTATCAGTGCGCCGGGCGTTGAAGCTCACTTCCTTGTGGAAGTAGACGTTATGGGTCAGTACGAAAACCTGTTTGATGTGACCGGTTCCTTGGCGCACCTCATCGAACAGCGCCTTGATCAGGCTGCTAACGATGAAGAGGATGTCGCTATCCAGACTCGACACAGGATCGTCGAAGACCACTATACGGTCAGTCGTCACGCCGCTTTCCGAATCGCTGCCTTTGAGCAGATGGTAAAAATAGAGGAAGGTGACGAAGGTACGTTCGCCTTCGCTCAAGGTTTCCTTCGCATCCATACCATCCGGTCGCCGCAGCACATAGGCGGTACCGCTATCTGCCTTGGCTAGGGAGAAACCATGAAAACCGAACGAGGCTAGCAAGGTATTTATTGCATCGATGGTCGGCTGGATGCTGGTGGTCGCACGCTCCAGCTCAGCTATTTCTTTCTCCACCTGACGCCGGTCTGCTTCCGCCGCTTCGATCTTTCCGTTCAAGGCAGTGATCGCGCCCACCAACCCTCGCTTCTTCGTCGAGTAATCCTGCAATGCGGGCGCCAGCTCGATGGCGACGATGTGTTTCCACACCTGGCTTGCCAATTGCTGCTTTTCTTTGCCCAGATTAGCTACCGTAGCGTTGTGTGACTCGATCTGCTCGTTGGCAAGCGCCAGTGCCTGGGAGATCGCGCCCAGAGCGTCAGCCAGAGGTTCCAGTGCAATGAGCTGGCTTGGCTCGCGTTGCTTATCGGCAAGATGCTGACGATTGAGGGCAATCCGAGAAGCCAGCAGCGCCACTTCTGTCTTCAGTGTTTCCGCATCGAGGAATCGGGAAGGCGCATTAAGGATCTCGGACAATTGCGCCAAAAGGTGATCGGCCGCCGCGGCATAGGTCTTAGCCAGTTCATCAATGGCACGACTGTCATCCAGAAACGTTTCGTCGAAATAGGCCTCCAGACTGGCCGCGAACGAGGCTTCTGTGGCTTGCTGGCAGAAAGGGCAGACTCCTGTCGCCTCATCGAAGTAAGCCCGGCCCTGCCGCACCCAATCGCTGTTGCCCAGCGCCTTGATCATTGCCGCGATATCGACATCTTCCCGGCCCAGAACGCGCTTGCTCAGGATCGGATTCGATTCGTGGGACAACAGCGCATCGAACGAAGGCAATACGACGCGGGGCTCCAACATAGGTGAGGGGCCAAAAATGGTCTTGGCTTTCTCCTGGAGATCGGCCAACGAAACCAATGCTGCAGAATTCCCAGCATGCTCCTGCAGCACACGGACCTTGAAGTTCTCGGCATTGTTGCGTACGCCCTGGAATGCCAAAGCGAATGCACTATCGTGCTTTTTTTTCTGGGCCCAGCATGTCTCCTGAAACCAAGCCTCGAGATCGGCGAGTTCTTTGCGTTTTCCTCCCAGACCATCCAGCCCTTCTAGAGTCTCCCTCAGACTGCTGATGCGTCCACTACAGCTACCGGACTCCTGTTTGAGTGCCGCGATCTTGGCAACGTTCTCGACGTTCTTTTCACCGAGGGTGAAGATGCCTTTGAGCTCTGCGGAAGGGCCGAAATTACGTGCAACGAAGTCGCGGTTGTAGACCATAGCCTGAAGGGGCACGCCGCTCTTCCAGCCAACATGGCAACTCGGATAACGAGTGGGGTTGTCGATCACCCTGGAAATTGTGGTTTTGCCACACCCATTGGCACCGTAGATAAAGTTGAACTTCGTCAGCCCATCAAGCGCTTGTACCTCTTGTCCATACGAAGCCACCCCCACTATCCGTATTGACTCAATCATTCGCCTCTCTCCCTAGGCAATCGGTGCCAATCTCTGGCCGGCTATTCGTTATATAGCTTGCAATGTCATTCGAATAGAGTGAGTGAAAGACTAGACCAGTCGAGGTCTAGTGATCTATTCCGGAGGCGCACGCTGGATATGGGCGATTTGGCGGAGAGTTCTGTCGTCACGAGGGTGTATTTGGCTAGTTCGGCGGAGGTGCCCCAGTGAGCGCTTGTGGCGGGTCAGTGGTTTTTGCAGGACTGCCACCGACATTTTGCGGTAGACGAGTGCAGCCACGGTGGCTACGGAGCGAAGTCTCGATGACCTATCAATGAACTGCCGGTGGATTAGCTGAATGCGGCATAGGGATATTAAATTCCCCCGGTGGTATTGCGGGATTTTCAGCTCAATAGGGGCGGTGTTAGCTAATAGGCCTGGGGCGAGTTCAATTGTCAGAAGCTGCGGCTAGAGATGAGTTGTAAATCAGGGGGACAGGTAGGGCCTTTTGTTCTGGCTGGTACACGTCCTGGTACTACGGCTACGTGAAGAGCTGTCACGCAATCTAAAGGCGTTCACCTGAAAGACACTGCTGGCTCAGCCAGCGCAAAGCGGCTCAGACCTTAACGAGGCGCGTATCCAGGCCGAAGCGTTCTTGGCTGATCATTCGATACCTGCCCTCGGCCAGCTCGCGACTGACAAGCAAGTTCCAAGAGTGGCGAGTGACGGCGGATGGGATCAGTACGAACGGATGCTCGGCCAGCAGGGCGTCTGCAAATTTCTGCTGGTTAGGTGAAGCGGATGCACTCGTCAGCCAGATAGGATTGGGAACATCTTCAGGCTGTACGACCTTGATAAGGCTTTGATCGAGCACCTCGAAGCATGTGAGCACATGCGCAACCGTATCCAACGCATCGAAGCCGACATGCGCCGCCACCTCCAAGATGGCGGTTGAGGGATCTGCCGATGCGTATACAACGTTTCGCCCCGGAACGTTCCAGCGGCCACCCAGCTTGTGGGCACCAATGCCACTGTCCCAGGTGTCCTTGTAGAGCTCACGGTCGAGGCGCCATGCGTACCATGAGCCAGACCAGGGTAATGGGTTCACTGATAGACCCCGTACTCAATGCGCTCTAGATAGTCCTCGACTGCCTGAAACCCCACTGGGTTGTCGATAACGTCCAGCGGCACGTCACCGTCCAGATACTTGCAAGGGCGCCCTAGCCATTCTTCGGCCAGCTTTTGGGTGCCGAATACATTGATCGCGTGCTCCAGCACCTTCGCGTACTGGAAGGCCACGGCGCTCTGTTGGGAGTTGAGGTGTGCTGGTTGCTTGCTGCCCTGGCGCTGAATCGTCCTGATGGACTTGCCCACAATGCGACTCATGATCTTCTTCGTCGAATACAGATCAGAAATCGCAAGCATGTCTTGCACGTCTTTCAGGTTGAAGCCTTTGACCGTGAGCCTGTAGACCATGACCGGACTGAGCTGGTCAGAGTCACTTTGGAAAAGGTATTCCGTTGGCCTACGGGCGGCGGGTGCTGCCTTGCGGGTGCGAGTGTCGGCGGAAACCATAACGTATTCCTCCAGATGCGACATATGGCATTATTGTAGCGTCATTTGGCGCGTCATGCGGCAGGTAAGTGCCTCTGGTATCGCTCTGTTCGTGGTCTGAATCGATTGTGCGCATTCCTGACGCCCCATTCCGGGTGCTCGTTCCCGACTTGCGCAGTTGAGCTGCTCGGGTGAGTTTTCGTCCACCGACAGCAATGGCTGGGATAGACGCGTTCGTTACCTTTCTCGAGCCTGCTCGCTCTTTGCTATGCTGCCGGTCTACGCCGCGGGATTTAGTTGGCAGCAGCCTGCCGCCTCCCCTTGCGGACACCTCATCCAACCGTCTTTTGGAGTCGCGATGAAACATCATGTAGTGATCGAAGACTGGGAAGGCGATGGTGCCATTCGCCTGCCCCACGACGTTCTGCAGGAAATGGGAGTCGATGTTGGAAGCACGCTCTACCTGCTCGAGGAGTATGTAGGCACCACCCGTTGCCTGGTACTCAGTAAGACTCCACGCATTCCTGATCGCGTTGATGAGCTGGTTGGCCACTGGGAGTCCTTCGGCAAGATCGCAAGCGACTTGGGCTCCAAGGATGGATGAGCTGCTTCCAGCTCCCGAGGATTACTCCGCCGCATGGCGGCTGACCTCAACAAGTTCCAGCGGCAGGACGAAGCCCGGCGAGCTAGTGGTCAAAAACCGAGAATCCAGATTTCGTGTTTTGTGCCTTAGGTAACCGCCCTTAGGTAGCGTCAAGAGCCATAAACTGTAGACAACGACACAGGGCAAAGCCTCGATTTCACGGCACTTAGAGACGTTCAAGAGCATTACTAGTCAACCAAGATTCCTGTACCGTATTGGCCTCCGAAGGGGGGTCGTGGGTTCGAATCCCGCCGAGTGCGCCACCTTCTTTCCCTTGTGTCACAAGGGACTAGCGCTTCTGAAAGCAACCTGTCCTGGTTCTCAAAGTCTTTTTTGCCAGAAATTTGCCACACCCAAGTGCGGCAGAGATGGCCAATGGCAACAATCAGGACCCGCGGCCTAGCTGTTAACAAAGGGCATGGGAAGCGTAAATTCGCCGTAAGGGCTATCCAGCCCAGCGCAAAACCTTCGAAATCAAAGCCGACGCCCCAGCCAGGGGATGTCTGGTCGAAATCGACCAAAACATCGTCGCCTCTCGGGTCGCGCTGAACGTACCGCCGTTAATCGATTCATTGATCACTACGTCTTCGAGACCGCTCCGATGCACACCTGTGTGTTCGGAAGTCAAACGCCAGGAAGCGCTCGGCGGTGTCCGCTGGTCAAGAGCAGCGTTGCCACCTTCGGCGTAAGCCTCAAGGCAGCCTTCTGTAATTTCGGTTTACACCCGCCACCTTATTAGCCTGCTGGCCGTAAAATCCGCAAACTACCAATTGCCACAAGGCGTATGGATTTCATATCAAAAACTCAGCCAGTGCATTCTTCAAACTCTCAACCGAGATAAACAAATGAGTTTTCATGCCCACTGACTGCCCCGCTTCGACATTGCGCTCATCATCATCGATAAAGTAAATATCTTTTGCCGATACTCGCTCCACATCAATAACCTTTTCAAAGAACTCTAGACTTGGCTTTTTAACCCCCATCAAATGGGATGAGTATACAAAATCAAATATTTCATAATTACCAAGCCGACGATGGACTTCAAAATGACTTCCTATGGTATTTGTACAACAGACAACCCTATGCCCTTTTCTTTTAAGATTCTCGATCAACAAAATCAAAGCATCATTAATCTCAGGCCTATAAAGCACCTCAAAAAGATCTTCTATTATTTCGATTTTTGAGTTTAGCGAAAAATTCCTCCAGTATTCATCGACGCTAATTGAGCCGACACTTAGATACTGATACGTATTGTTCCCTTCGGAATCAAGCTGAAACGAATAAAAGTCATGCAAACTGATACCGATTTCTTTACAGATGGTTGCTGTGCATGAAGAGCTTGCAACGACTCCACCCATATCAAAAATAAAGAGCATGTCATTTCCAACCAATACAATTCAAAAAATGCCTATTATCAGAACCCTTGCACCTCGCAGCAAGTACCTGTCCTGACAATAACGTCTAAACGTCTACCCGATGAAAAATATCACCTTACTTAAAAACCAATAAAAAGCCATCAAGAAAAGAAACCCACTCATTTTTACTTATATCGAAATCACTCAACCCCAATGCATAGCTCAATGCGGCAATAGTTCCCGACTGGGAAACGAACAGAGAAATTTTCGACTCTGTAGTCGTTCTCTCGAGAAAACTGTGAAGCTCGGAGCATAAATCCTCTACAGCTCTGAGAGCATCATGGTTCTTACCCTCTTTCCACTGAACGTATAGCTCACGCGCACTGTACTCTTCAAAAAGCTTCAAATACCTGTCATTGTCCTTCACCTGAATGCCCGGCTTGCCCAAGAATGACGTCAACACAATGGTGCTAGCCGCTCCCGAGATCTCCTTGTTCAATATATTGGCAGTCTGTACACAGCGCAGCTCCGGACTGGAATAGACCTTGACTGAAACATTCAATTCTCTAAGCCTTATACCCAAGGCTTCCGAATCTTTTGTGGCCTGCTGCGTTATCAATGCAGGACGGGACCCTGAGCTGTCTTTTTCCCCATGCCTTATAAACACGGCAATTCTGGATGAACCATCAGCCAGACCTTCAGTTATCCGATCAATAATCACGGCGGCAGTCTTGATCCGAAAGATTTAGTATATGCACTATCAAATGATTAAACAGCAAATGTATATCCTCTGCAATTTGCATATTATCAATAAAGACATTAAGATTTAAATCTGCGATTTTTTTAACTTCACCACCATCATAACCAGTCATCGCAACGATTTGTGCCCGCACCGACTTTGCATACTCTACGGCCTTTATAATATTTTTAGAGTTCCCGCTTCCTGAGATAGCAATGACCAGATCGCCTTCTTTTAATCTTCCCTCCAGCTGCCTTACATAAATCAAATCATAGGAATAATCATTTGCTATGGCCGTTATCGTCGCAATATTGTCGGACAAACAGGAAACATTTATTTTTTTACCTTTTAACTGAGAAACCGTATTTCCTAAGTCACTATGCATGTGAGAAGCAGTAGAAGAAGATCCACCATTACCCATGACATAGATGGTTCGCCCTTCCGAGACGGCGAATTCTATTGCGCGTACAACCTTGACCAGCTCATCGATGTCAATTTTCTGCAATGTACTTATAAAGGTCGAAAAATAATCTTCAGCCAGCTTTCGATAATTCATGAAATTTCCTTGAAAATAAGACACATGATTTTTCTGTATATCTCCTTGTAAAAGCCTGATTGATAGTGTGAGGGCGAAGCACCTCCAACTATCGGAGGATTGACATCACTTATCCAAGCTGTTGATCTCATGTCGATATACTGCGCATCTGGGAACTCTTCCAGAAAAATTGCATCGTAGGCATCCCAATTCTGGTTAGTCCTCTTGATCCAACTCATTTTAGATTGCCAAAGTTCAGACCTTGTTTTAAAAGCCGAAAGCCGGCCACCGACAAGGATGACTCTTTTGTCCAGATTCAATTCCTGCAAAAGCAAAAATAGCCTTTTCGTTGCCTCACGGTATTTATCTATATGTTTCAATTCGCCCGGGACGAGTATTTTCTTACCAGAAAATCTGCGTTTAAATATGGACTCTGAAAAGTACTTATTGTACGTGAAGAAACAACCCTCGCCAATCTCAACTGCCTCGAGGGTGGCATCAGAGTAGTTATCAATTACAAGATAGTCAGCCCCGGATGAGCACAGGCGCTCTTTTAGATCTTTTAAAAATTCAACTTCAACATAACGAAAAACGTGATCACCCAACAGATCATTGTCCCAGCAATAACCTGTCTCTTCGAAACGTTTACTCATTAGTGAAATGAGCGAATTATGGAACAATGTTAGCGGAACGGTAAAAAATCTCTTATAGTCCGGATTAAAATACTCGTCAGATCGAAACACACTTCGAGAAAAACAGGTTCCAATAACGCATATCTTTTTAGGGCTGCTTTCAATTCTGGAGTTCTCAAAACCGCCAGAACGATGAAGGCCGTTCAAGGAGTCAATTTTTTCACTCCAAAGAAGCTGACTTTTATTTTTTACAAAACAAAGCAGTATCCCTCTTTCTTCTTTTAAAACAAACTCCGCACTTTCACTTTCCACGCACACAGAGAGATGCCCTTGCATGGAGTACTCAAGCCTTTTGGAGTCGTTGCCCAAAGAAAGCTTCAAATATGTCTGCGTGAACAAATCAGGTAACAGACCGCAATCAAACCTATAAAATCCAGACCCCATCCTTTCTAATTCATAGATTTCCGGAATGTGCTTGTTACTGTTTTCAAACCAGGCATAAAAATTGTCCTGGTCAAAATGCAAAACAACACTATCTTTCACAATTCTAATATCACGAAGAACTATCAGGTCGTCTGCGGCATCTGGACCTGAAGCAGAATCATGCTTGCTCATCATAAGTCACGCTCTTTTTTGCACCAGGCACAATCCTTCCTGAACAACTGACGCAAGTTCGTTTCTTGCATCAATAACAGTGCTTATATCAGTTGCCCCACCCCAGTCCTGAGCAAGAAGCTCATTCATTTCATTTAATGAAAAGACCTTGTAACAGCGCGTACTTAAAGGAATCCCACATTTATTCAGGGAGTACTCAATACGATTGAAGTAAAAAATAAACTTCAAAAATGCGCTTTTCAGCTTCCCAATGAATTCTTCGCCAAAAAATTCCAGCACCACTTCATTGAGCCAAAAGTCCGAGATACTCATGGAGTAGGAGGTGCAGAACCCTATCTTCTTCCTAAGCGCCGCAATAAATATATAAAACTCAACGACACCTCGACTCTTCAAAACTTTCTTTATTTCGGAAACCTGGAATTCATGCTTCAGCTCATATGAGCTCAAGTCAAATATGTACCCATCGCAGATATCATATCTTTGCTCAAGCGCTGTTAAATCCCCTAAAAAATCATGCTCTGTAGAGTTCTCCAAAATCTCTATTGAATATAGGCAATCTATATTGCAGCCATAGACGTATTTCTCTTCGTACCCTGCAAGCATGGTTCGATAATCTCTAACATTCTTGATATGCATCAAGTTTTCGTTCAATGTTTCAGGGCCACATTTGTAGTCAATGACACCGTCCTCAAATACAAGCCTGTAGTGATTATCTTTTTCAGAATACTTATGGACTTCTGGCATGTCGGGGTAATGTTGAAACTTACCATGGACGTGATCTATGCTAAACCCAAAAATACACGCCAAGGAATAATCAATCAGCTCTTCTGCAACCTCATATTGCTCTATTTTCGGAGCGTCATAACAAATTGTAAAATCAAAATCGCTTAGAATACGTTCTGTTCGTTTCGCGAAACTTCCAAATTCGACGATCAGACATTTTTCCGGGAGAAATCTCCGGTAAGCACCAATAACATTAGATAAAATTTCATGCACAACCTTAATGTACTTATCCCTAAAACTTTCATACTTGTCTAAACCACCACTCCAAGGAGCCTTTTCAAGAACATCATATCGCTCAAACAGCTCCGACTTACTTTTCTCAAGAAAGGCCTTTTCCCTCTCAACAAAAAAATCGAAATCCACCTTCCTGATTATAGTTGAAGCATCAAATACGAACACATTCCAACCCTTTATAAATGACGATATTCCCTATCACAAGCACATCAAAATCTTTATCGATAAAACATTTGACTGCATCTTCAGGCGTATTCACCAGCGGAGTGCCTTTCAAATTTAATGAAGTATTACAGACAACCGGCACGCCCGTCTTTTCATAAAAGCAATTTAAAAGCCCATAATATTTACGATTTTCCTCAGTCACTACCTGAGGCCTTGCGGTTCCATCGACATGAACAACAGCTGGAATCAGGCCTTGCTTATCTTCATTTACCAAAGCAGCAAAGTTCATGAACCGTTTACTATCAGCGCATCCTGAAAAATAGTCAGCATAGTGCTCATGCAACACACTTGGTGCGATAGGGCGCCACATTTCACGCTCTTTGATATTGTTCAACCGGATCAGACTGCTCCGCTTTCTTGGATCAGCCAGGATACTTCGGTTTCCCAACGCTCTTGGCCCTGCTTCAAAGCCCCCCTGCATCCAGCAAACAATATTTCCCGATGAAAGTTCTGCAGCAATACGGGGCAGCAGTAAATCATCCTGAAGTATTTCCCAGCGCAATTTATCCTTGTACTTTTCAAGAACGGCAATTGCTTCTTCATCAGTATATGACGCACCTAATGAGCCCGTGGACATAGGACGCAAAGAGGGAGTTCTTTTATTTAGCTTATAATCTAATTCAAGCGCTGCGCCGATTGCAGTGCCGCCATCAGAGGCAAAAGGTGGAACATAGATATTTTTAAACAACCCCGAACGTTCTACTTTACCATTGGCAGAGCAGTTCAACGCCACGCCTCCAGCCATTACGAGATTATCAAGGCCTGTAACCTCTTTAAGCTCCTTGACAAAATCGATAATTACATCCTCTAACGCCTTTTGAGCAGAAGCTGCAAAATTTGCATAACTCATAATTTCTTCCTTGTGCCCTGACGCATAAGGAAAACAATTACTCTTGAAATATGCCTCTAGCTGTACTTTTCTAGCGCCGATACATTCAAATATTGTTTTGCCACTTAAATCTTCCAACCCTGAATATATTTTCCCGCTACGCTCCGCAGTTATTGGCATCTTCATATTTGGAACGCCATAAGAAGAAAGCCCCATGAATTTACCTACCTCACGATGCTTTCCATACAGGCCGGTATATCTGCAAGCGCTGTCATAAAAAATACCCAACGAGTCAGCTATATCCAGAGTCTTAAAGAACTCAATTCTTCCGTCCCGAGCCACTCCGAGAGAAGAAGAGGAATCCTCTCCCCTATTATCGATAACAAGAACTGCAGAATCATTGAATCCGCTTAATCGGTAAGCACTTGAGGCATGTGACAGGTGATGGGAAATGTAATGGATAGATGGTCGGAAATCACCGAAAATTGACGTTGGCAGATATCGATCAACGTCATCTATCTTTAAATATTTTTTGGCCTCATAATCTGGCTCTTCATACATTTTATTCCTGTAAGGCCAATCCATCCCGATAGCAATTGCCTCAACCTCTTGAAGCGTAATACCATTGACTTCGAGACAATACTGAAGGGCTTCGACCGGTGCCTCACCAATGGCCATTTTATTTCGACTAAAGCGCTCCTGCTCTGCATAAGAGAGTAAAACCCCGTTCTTAATCAGACACGCTGCAGAATCATGATTACCAATATTCAATCCAACAATATATCTATTCATTGATATTCTCAAATAGCCAGGATCTCGGATTCAACCAGAATAACTTTCACGAATTATGTGGCTGAACACTGGATGTATATCCCTATAAATATTCGTTGCCCGGCTCGATGTGTCACTCACCGGAATGACCATCATGCGCTGTAGTAACTCACTGTCGATTGTGGCCAAGTTCACGGTTGCCTCTGGCTTTTAACTGATGCTCCAGATCTTGCTTTTGTGCATGCACACGATATGAGTGGCGAAGCAAAATCTTCTTGGGAACCGTATCGGAACCGAACCCTAGAAGCAGCAGTCTATCACTGCTCAGCTCTGTTTTGCGGCCTCCAAGATATCGTTTGGCCATTACTGCATAAAAGTGGTATGTAACGTGATGCTGCTTCGTCTAGGCAACGGTCTACCGTGGCTATTGCACCTTAGAAAACCCTGTTATCGACTACGTCTCAAACGTGTCGTGATGCGCACATACATAGTCGAGCAGACAGTTCGCGGAAGGGATTCCGGAAGCCCTCAACAACTATATGCAAGAAAAGACCTCTCGCTGCGCCACGGTACGATTGTTGACGCCACGATCATCCATGCGCCCAGTTCGGCCAAGAACAAGGAAGGCAACTAGGCGCTGTACCAAATGAGGTGACGTAAACACCGCCGGCAGCAGGCCAATGTAACCATCGCCGCATAACTTGTTGCGAGCTTGCGGTAGCGGGTCGTCAGGCCGCGGTGCTGGTGGGGGACCTGGGGCCGTTCCTGGCGGCGGTGCTGTATCGGGCGCTGGAGTTCATGGAGGTGTTGATCCTGCATATGCGCCGACCATAACTCCCCCAGGCAACCCAACTCCCACAGGGCTGCGGTGGATTGTCAATCGGATGGAGACAGTCATACCGTTTTCAGCCGTTTTATCCTTTTTCGAGAACTGCTTAATCTGGCCTCACTTAGCGACAACAACCCAGACAAACTTCTCGATCAAAAGGATTTCTACCATGACCAACGCCACCTACAACCGCCTGAACAAAGATGACGCCGTAGTCCTCTTGGTCGACCACCAGACCGGTCTGATCTCCCTGGTGCAGGACTTCTCGCCGAACGAGTTCAAGAACAACGTGCTGGCGCTGGCCGACCTGGCGAAATTCTTCGAACTACCAACCATCCTGACCACCAGCTTCGAGCAAGGTCCAAATGGTCCGCTGGTGCCGGAGCTGAAGGAGATGTTCCCGGATGCGCCGTACATCCCGCGTCCTGGCCAGATCAACGCCTGGGACAACGAAGACTTCGTAAAGGCGATCAAGGCCACTGGCCGCAAGCAACTGATCATCGCCGGTGTGGTGACTGATGTGTGCGTCGCCTTCCCGACCCTGTCGGCGCTGGCGGAAGGCTTCGATGTGTTCGTGGTGACCGATGCTTCCGGCACCTTCAACGAAACCGTGCAACAGGCCGCATGGAACCGCATGACCCAGGCCGGCGCGCAGATGATGAACTGGTTCTCGGTGGCCTGTGAGCTGCACCGCGACTGGCGCAACGATATCGAAGGGCTGGGTAACCTGCTGTCGCAGCGGATCCCGAACTACCGCAACCTGATGAACAGCTACGCAGCCTTCACCAAGTGATCGCTGAATGAGAGAAGCCCGCTCGGTCTGAGCGGGCTTCTTTGTTTTCGATGGCCTCATCGCAGGCTTCGCCAGCTCCCACAGGTACGGTGCAAACCTCCAGATCCCACAAGGACCCCGGCAGCTTTCCAGAGTTGTGTGGATACCTATGCAGCGATAGAGCCATCAGCAACAGTTACAGATCAGCCGTCTGGCCGATCACCATCAAGCAACCCACCACACATTTCACCTGCCTGGCGGCTAAGCGTGCGGATCGCCTGATGGATGCCCGCAGTGCCGCGCATGTTGAGCAGTGGCTGATCATCGTTTTCCTGAAATTCGTCGAGCTGAACCAGTGCTTCGCCAAGCAGCTCGATTGTCCAGACGAATTCCTGAATGGAGGACAGACGCTCGTGCAGGGTCATGGCTGCACCTGCCTGTTCCACGGGTTGGACGAAATTTTGAGGCAAGTGGCTGAGAAAGACAGCCGGGGGAGAGCGGATACGGGGATCCTGAACGGACTTCCAGTGGTCATGCATGAGTTCCTTTCGTTATGAATCCACCACCGTTCGCGGCCAAGCGAGTTGAGGTGGCAGCGGTACACGGGTTGGCCGACCGGGACGAAAGGGGCCCGGCACACCCGAAGGTGTCCCGCGCACCACCGCCATAACACGACATCGCAGGCACAAAAAAAGCGCCCGCGATGAAGATTGGCGCTGCTGCGCCCTTCGTTTCCGACCGGCCAAGGTCGAATCGCCAATGCGTCGGCGACCGAGGAAATCTATCCCCAAGCGCCTTTCAGTGCAAGCAAGCGGTCCTGGATGTGACGCTATCGGGCGCGAAAGCGGCCGTAAAAAATCGGTATGTACAGTGTGTCAGGGACTATGGGCGCTTTCTTGGGTGGTAGCTGTCTCGATCAGCATCCCTCAGAACATCAGCCCTTCACCAACCGCGTATCCAACCCGAACCGCTCCTGACTGACCAACCGGTACTTCCCCTCCGCCAGCTCGCAACTCACCAGCAGATTCCACGAATGCCGTGAAACCGCCGACGGCATCAGCACGAAGGGATGCTCCGCCAGCAAGGCATCCGCGAACTTCTGCTGGTTGGGCGACGCCGCCGCCCCGCTCAGCCAGTTCGGATTGGGCACGTCCTCGGGCTGCACCACCTTGATCAGGCTTTGGTCGAGCACTTCGAAGCAGGTCAGCACGTGCCGGACCGTATCCAGCGCGTCGAAGCCGATGTGCACCGCCACTTCGAGAATGGCCGTCGAGGGATCCGCCGAGGCGTACACCACGTGCCGGCCCGGTGGATTCCAGCGGCCGCCGAGCTTGTGCGCGCCAATGCCGCTGTCCCAGGTGTCCTTGTAGACCTCGCGATCGAGGCGCCATGCCTGCCAGGCGCCGGACCAAGGCAATGGATTCACTGGTAGACCCCGTATTCGATACGTTCCAGGTAATCCTCGACGGCCTGGAAACCGACCGGGTTGTCGATGATGTCCAGCGGCACATCACCGCCCAGGTGCTGGCACGGACGCCCCAGCCACTCTTCCGCCAGGCGCAGGGAGCCGAACACCTTGATCGCATGCTCCAGCGCCTTGGCGAACTGGAAGGCCACGGCGCTCTGCTGGGCATTCAGGTGCGCGTCCTGCTTGCTACCCTGGCGTTGCAGGGTGCGGATGGACTTGCCGACGATGCGGCTCATGATCTTCCTGGAGGAATACAGCTCGGAAAGCGCGAGCATCGCCTGCACATCCTTCAGGTCGAAGCCTTCGGCGGTGAGCCGATAGACCATCACGGGGCTGAGCAGGTCGGCGTCCTCGCGGAGCAGGTATTCCGTGGGCCTGCGGGCGGGGCTGAATGCCTTGCGGGTACGGGTGTCGGCGGAAATCATGGTGCACCTCCTGAGGCGACAAGTGACGCGATGATAGCGCCATTTGACATGCCACGTATCCCTGCCAGCTTAACGGCAACTATTGTCCACTCATGCGAGACAGTAATACCGTTTCCAGCCGATTTATCCTTTTTCGAGAACTCCTTAATCTGGCCTCACTTAGCGACAACAACCCAGACAAACTTCTCGATCAAAAGGATTTCCACCGTGACCAACGCCACCTACAACCGCCTGAACAAAGACGACGCCGTAGTCCTCCTGGTCGACCACCAGACTGGTCTGATCTCCCTGGTGCAGGACTTCTCGCCGAACGAGTTCAAGAACAACGTGCTGGCGCTGGCCGACCTGGCCAAGTTCTTCGACCTGCCGACCATCCTCACCACCAGCTTCGAGCAAGGCCCCAACGGCCCGCTGGTTCCAGAGCTGAAAGAGATGTTCCCGGATGCCCCGTACATCCCGCGCCCCGGCCAGATCAACGCCTGGGACAACGAAGACTTCGTCAAGGCGATCAAGGCCACCGGCCGCAAGCAGCTGATCATCGCCGGCGTGGTGACCGACGTCTGCGTGGCCTTCCCGACCCTGTCGGCGCTGGCGGAAGGCTTTGATGTGTTCGTGGTGACCGATGCTTCCGGCACCTTCAACGAAACCGTGCAGCAGGCCGCGTGGAACCGCATGACCCAGGCCGGCGCGCAGATGATGAACTGGTTCTCGGTAGCCTGTGAGCTGCACCGCGACTGGCGCAACGATATCGAAGGGCTGGGCAACCTGCTGTCGCAGCGGATTCCCAACTATCGCAACCTGATGAACAGCTATGCAGCCTTCACTGCCAAGTGATCGCTGGATGAACGAAGCCCGCTCGGTCAGAGCGGGCTTCTTCGTTTTCAAGGGCGCTATCGCTGGCAAGCCGGCTCTCATAGACAAAATCGCAACTTATTGATTTGCAAAGACTCTGTGGGAGCGAGCTTGCTCGCGAACGACGGCGAAGCCGTCGCAAAACCTGAGTCCGCAATTTCCCTGACACACAGAAGTGTATGGTTTTGGGGCCGCCTTGCGGCCCTTCGCGAGCAAGCTCGCTCCCACCCCGTGCCAGCTCGATCCTCATCGTGGTAGGCCGTCGTCGCAACTGCACCAGGATCTTCTCTCGCACCTTCTCCGAGGCGATTTCTTGGGTAGTTCTTGGGTAGTTTCTTGGGTAGTTTCTTGGGTAGTTTCTTGGGTAGTTTCTTGGGTAGTCCCGTACACCTGACCTTCCTCGGCCTGGTACGGAATCGACTCCCCCAACCTCACGACCCCTCGCGCTTCTCCAGCGTCAACTCCACCCGCCGGTTCCGCTCCCGGCCCTCGACACTACCGTTGTCCGCCAACGGCTGCGTGCCCGCCATGCCCATCGCGGTCATGCGCCCGGGGGCGATTCCCTGCTGCTGGAGGAAGCGCACCACGCTCCCTGCCCGCGCTCCGGACAGCTCCCAGTTGGACGGATAGCGATCATTGCGGACGCGCCGCGCATCGGTATGTCCGGCGACGATGATGCGGTGCGGCAGATCCTTCAACACGCCCGCCAGCCGTTGCAGTACCTCCAGCCCCTTGGGATCGAGGTCGGCCTGTCCGGAGTGGAAGAGAATGCTGCTGTCGATGCGGAAACTGACGCTGCGCTCGTTGCGGATGACCTCGATATCGCTGCCCAGTTGCTCCAGCGGCAGGTCCGCCAGCGGGTTGGCGGGCTCCTCCGGGACGGGCGCGGCGACGACAGGTTCGGGCGGCGTCTCGACAATCGGCTCCACCACCGGCGGCGCAACCACGGCCGGCACCCGCAGCAACGAGCCCGGCGGTTCGACACGGGTCAGCCCGGCGATGTCCAGCACGCGAGCCGGCGCAGTCTCCAAGGGCGGATGCCGCTGGATCAAGGCCTGTGCCAGCATCGCCATGACCATCACCAGAAGCACGGTGATCAGGTCCAGGTAGGTCAGCATCCAGCCATCGCTCTCGCCCTCCGCCAGCGGAACACCCAGCAGATCCGGCGCGCCCGCAGCCCGCTTGAGGTTGCACTGGCGCTCCCGGGCCTTCGTCAGCTCGAATTCGAGGCTGCGCTGGCGCTCCAGCCAGTAGCGGTTGTCGGCGACTGCCGTGGCGTGGTTCATGCGCGCTTGCGCCACAGGGTCAGCAGCGGCTTGCCAGTGCGACGCGGCAGTGGCTCGTGCAGCTCGTCGTGGTAGTGGGCGACGAAGCACTTCAAGGTCTCGCGCATCAGCCCCGGACTGCGCTTGCGCGCCATCATCGAGATGCCCTGGAGGATCATGTTCATCAACACCACGCGCTGCTCGGTACGCCGTTCGAGCTTGACCGCGATGGGCCGGCACACCAGGTTGGCGAGCAGCAGGCCGTACAGGGTAGCGGTCAGGCTCATCGCCATTTGCCGTCCGACATTGCCCATGTCGCCGTCACCGAGGATGAAGACCAGGTTCACCATGCCCACCAGCGTGCCGAGCATACCGAACGCCGGGGCGTAGGCGGCCATGGCGCGGAACAGCTGGGCCTCGGCCTGCTCCTTGGCCCGCAGCCGGGCAATGCGCCATTGCAGCAGTTCGAGGATGTCCTCTTCGGCCACCTGGTCCACCAGCAGTTGCACGCCGGAAGCGAGGAACGGATTGCCCACGTCGGCAAGGGCGTTCTCCACCCCGCGGCTGTCGCCGTCGTTCCAGCGCCGGGCCAGGCCGACCAGGTCGTCGATGACCTGCGGCGCCGGATCGCGCTCGCGACACAGCACGGCGGCAACCAGGCCGGGAATGCGGCGGACTTCCGTCAGCGGGTAGCTGATGCAGGTCGCGGCGAAGGTGCCGCCGAGGACGATGCCGAGGCTGCCCGGGTCGAGCAGCAACGCCGGGTGCTGTGCCGAAAACATCAGCAACAGGCCCAGCAGGAGCAGGCTGACAACCAGGCCGATCAGGGTCGATGAATTCATGGTGGGCTTCGCAGGCGGTGACGGTGATGGGCGCTTTATAGCCCCGCACGGCCCGCGGCAAAGGCGCTAATACAGGCACTTTTGTCGGTGAGCTTGGCCCACGGCAGGGGCCGAAAATTTTTTTCGCCGGGCACTAAAGGTGGCTTTTCGCAGCGCCGATGTTCGCGCTGTCAGCCAGACAACGGCGCTGAGTGGTCGAGCGCCGGATACGTGTTTGTCACAAGTGCCCAACCACGAAAAGGAACCTCACCATGTCCGTCATCAATACCAACATCACCTCGCTGATCGCGCAGAAGAACCTCAGCGCTTCGGAAAACAGCCTGAGCACCTCGATCGAGCGCCTGTCCTCGGGCCTGAAGATCAACAGCGCCTCCGACGACGCCGCCGGCCAGGCCATCGCCAACCGTATGAGCTCGCAGATCACCGGCCTGGAGCAGGCCAGCAGCAACGCCAGCGACGGCATCTCCCTGGCGCAGACCACCGAAGGCGCCCTCGACCAGGTCAACGACAACCTGCAGCGCATCCGTGAGCTGGCCGTGCAGGCCGCCAACGGCACCAACTCGCAGTCCGACCTGCAGTCGATCCAGGACGAGATCACCCAGCGTCTCGACGAGATCAACCGTATCTCCAGCCAGACCTCGTTCAACGGCGTGGACGTACTGTCGTCCAACCAGAAGATCAGCATCCAGGTCGGCGCCAACGACGGCGAGACCATCGAGATCGACCTGAAGCAGATCAACGCCAGCACCCTGGGCCTGGCTGACTTCAACGTCAACGGCTACGACACCACCCTGACCGCCACCACCCTGAACGACAGCTCGGGCACCGCGATCACCTCGACCAACACCAGCTACGTCGACAGCTCCGGCACCACCGTCAGCGGCGGCACCCTGTCGCAGGACGCCGACGGCGACTACTTCCTGACCGTGGGCGGCAAGACCTACGCCGCCGAGGTGAAGACCACCACCAGCGGCTCGACCACCAGCGCCACCATCACCATCGACACCGAGAACGAGGTGACCAAGAAATCCACCAACACCCTGACCGCCCTGGATACCGCGCTGAACACCGTGGACTCCATGCGTTCGGACCTCGGTGCGATCCAGAACCGCTTCGACTCGGCGATCACCAACATCTCCACCACGGTGACCAACCTCACCTCCGCCCGCTCCGGGATCCAGGACGTCGACTACGCCACCGAAGTGTCGGCCATGACCAGTGCGCAGATCCTGCAACAGGCCGGTACCTCGGTGCTGTCCCAGGCCAACTCGATGCCGCAACAGATGCTGTCGCTGCTGCAATAAGACCAGGAGGGGCTGCCTCGCAGCCCCCTTCCTCCCGACAACAAATACCGCTTTATCCACGCTTTGCCCCCTATCCCCGAGCGCTAGCATCCGCTATCGACTCCCCTTCGCCACAAGGCCGATCCCCATGTCCAAGCCCCAGCGCGCCCGCCCTCCCCAGCACCGTCCAGCCGCCCCGTCCGACCTTGCCCAGGCCCGTCGCCTGTGCCAGCGCCGCCCCGACGATGCCGGGGCCTGGCAGACCCTGGGCAACCTGCAACTGAACGCGGAGCCGGCGCAGGCCCTGGCCAGTTTCGAACAGGCCCTGCAGTTGCAGCCAAACGACCCGCAGGCGCTGGAACTGGTGGCCAAGGCCGCGCAGAAACTGGGTGACGCCGACCGCGCCGAGCAACTCGCCAGCCGCGCCCTCGACCTGGTCCCGGACTTCGGCCCGGCCCACCACCGCCTGGCCACCCTGTACTTCGAGAAGGGCCGCTTCGAGCCGGCACTGCGGCATATCGACCGGGCACTGGCGCAGCAACCCGACAATTGCCGCCTGCTGTCACGCAAGGGCCTGATCCTCAACCGCCTCGATCGCCATGGCGAAGCCATCGCAGTCTTCACCACCCTGATCAGGCGCGAGCCGGCGGACTACAGCCACTGGAACAACCTCGCCAACCTGTACAAGGACATCGGCAAGCTGGACCTGGCCGACGAGCACTACCGCAAGGCCATCGACCTGGCCGGACGCAAGGACGTGCTGCCCTACTCCAACCGCCTGACCACCCTGCACTACGACCCGAAGCAGCGCCGCGAATACATCTTCGCGGTGTGCAAGGAATGGCAGATGCGCTTCGGCCCGACTTCGGTCCCCGAGCGCCCGCGCCCGGACAACCTGGCGCCGGACCGCCTGCTGCGCATCGGCCTGGTTTCCGACGGCCTGCGCCAGCACCCGGTGGGCAACATGATCGTCGGCGTGCTGGAGCATCTGCCACGCCACCAGTTCCAGCTGTTCGCCTACAGCAGCAGCCAGGTCAACGATCACCTGACCCGGCGCATCCGCGCCCGGGTCACGGACTGGCGGGCGATCCGCCATATGGACACGCAGCAGTTGGTGCAGCAGATCCAGGACGACCGCATCGACATCCTCATCGACCTCAGCGGCCACAACGCCGGCAACCGCATGGACACCATGGCCCTGCAACCGGCGCCACTGCTGGTGAAATGGGTCGGCGGCCTGATCAATACCACCGGCCTCGATGCCATCGACTACCTGCTCAGCGACGCCATCGAGTCGCCACGGGGCGAGGACGCCTTCTACACCGAGAAGCTGATCCGCCTGCCCGACGACTACATCTGCTACGACCCGCCGCCCTACGCACCGGATATCAAGGCGCTGCCGGCACAGGCCAACGGCTTCGTCACCTTCGGCTGCTTCAACAACCCGACCAAGGTCAATGACGAGTTGCTCGGACATTGGGCCCAGGTGCTGCAAACCGTCGCGGATTCACGCCTGCTGCTCAAGGGCGGCGCCTTCGCCAACCCGGAACTGCGCGAGCATGTGCAAGCCGTGCTCGGCGAGCATGGCATCGCCGCCGAGCGGGTCATGGTCGAGGGCCCCGTAGGCCACCGCGACCTGCTGGACAGCTACAACCGCGTCGATATCGCCCTCGACCCCTGGCCCTACTCCGGCGGCCTGACCACCTGCGAAGCGCTGTTGATGGGCGTGCCGGTGGTGACCCTGCCCGGCCCCACCTTCGCCGGTCGCCACTCTGCCACCCACCTGGTCAACGCCGGCCTGCCGGAGCTGGTGGTGGACAGCTGGGAAGCCTACGTGGAACGCGCCGCCGGGCTGGCCCGCGACCTGAAGAACCTGGCGCTGATCCGCAGCTTCCTGCGCCGGGTGCTGATGAACTCGCCGGTGTGCGATGCCCCGCGTTTCGCCGGCCACCTGGGCACAGCGCTGCGGGCGATCTGGCAGCGCTACTGCGCCGGCAAGCCGGCCACCGCCCTGAGCCTGGACAAGGAGGGCAGCGCCTTCTTCGAGGGCGAGGACAGCGCCATGCTCATCCAGCACCCGCCCGCACCCGCCAGCGACGAAGGTTTCAGCTTCAGGTTCCAGGGTCGCATCGTCGCGCTGGACCATGGCGCGACCTTGCTGGGGTCGCCCCGTTTCGTCGCCCTGCAGCGCCTTGGCGTGCTCTCGACCATCGCCTTCGACCCCGCCAGCCGCATCGGCAATGCCCACCAGCTGGCCGAACTGGGCGAACTGCATTACTACGCCAACACCGCGCTGGGGGACGGCAGCACCGCCACCCTGCGCGCCTGCCTCGACCCGGCCTTGAGTGCCACCCTGGAGCCCTTGCCCGGCGCGACCCAAGGCCCGGTAGCGCAAGTGCTGGCGCGCCTGCCGGTGCCGACGATCCGCCTGGACGTGATCGAGGGCCTCGATACCGTGGACTGGCTGCTGCTGGACAACCTCAGCGACAGCCTGGCGCTGCTCGACCATGGCCAGCGCACCCTGGCCGACACCCTGCTGGTACAGGCGCGCATTGCCTTCGTGCCGACCCATGCCGGGCAGGCGGACCTCGCCGCGCTAAGCCAGCGCCTGGCTGCGCTCGGCTTCACCTTCCACCGCCTGCATGACCTGCGGCACCAGGAACAGGCCGCCGAACCCGGTGCATTCGCCGCCTCGCGGATGGTCTGCGCCGACGCCCTGTTCCTGCCGGATCCGCAGCGCCTGGCGCGGCTCGACGAAAACCGTCGGCGCAAGCTGGCGTTCCTCCTGCACACGGTCTACGACGCCCGGGACATGGCCCTGCAACTGCTCAAGGACCTCGACGAAGACGTTGCCAGACGCTATGTGCGGCACTGCCGGCTCGACGTCTCCGCGCCTGCGGTGGCCGCAGCGCAAGCCCCGGAAACGCCCTTCGAGGAACCGCAGCTGACCTTCCCGGCCGAGGTGGCGCGCTACGTGCGCACGCTCTACAGCGAGGCCTCGGTGATTCTCGAATATGGCAGCGGCGGCTCGACCATTCTTGCCGGGCGCATGCCGGGCAAGACGGTGATCACGGTCGAGAACGACCTGCGCTGGGCCAAAGGCATGCAACGCTGGATCGAAGGTGCCGACCTGGCGTCGCCGCCAAGGATCCATGCGGTCGATGTCGGCCAGACCGGGGCCTGGGCCCGGCCGAAGGATGCGCGGGCGTGGAAGCGTTTTCACCAGTATCCGCTGCAGGTGTGGGACGAGCCGTTCTTCGAGCCGCCGGATGTGATCCTGATCGACGGGCGCTTCCGGATCGCCTGCTTCGTCACCGCCTGCCTGCGGGTGACCCGGCCGACCATCGTGCTGTTCGATGACTACCTGGACCGGCCTCACTATCACGTGGTGGAACGGCTGGTGAAGCCGACGGAGTACGTGGGGCGGATGGCGCGGTTCGATGTGCAGCCGATGGCCGGGCTTCCACGTGAAGAGCTGACCTGGTTGGTGGCCAGTTTCAACGAGGTCGCCTACGCCACCCCCACGCCGACCTGAGTCGTCAGCTCAACCGCGGCCGACCGCCAGGTAAGTCAAACCGGCATCGGCCGCCGCCCGCGGCTCGTACAGGTTGCGCCCATCGATCACCAGCGCGGCGCGCAGGCGCTGCCTCAACCACTGGAAATCGACACTGCGAAAGGCCTTCCACTCGGTACAGATCACCAGTGCATCCGCGCCCTCCACCGCCTGCATGCGGTCGTTCACCAGGCGCAGGTCATCCCGTTCGCCATAGATCCGCCGACACTCCGCCATCGCCTCGGGGTCATAGGCCTGCACCCGCGCCCCGGCCTGCCACAGCGCCTCCATCAAGGCCCGGCTCGGTGCCGCGCGCATGTCGTCGGTGTCCGGCTTGAACGCCAGTCCCCACACGGCAATGGTCTTGCCCCGCAGTTGCCCGTTCAGTGCCCGCTCCAGCTTGCGGAACAGCGAGGCCTTCTGCCGCTGGTTGATCGCCTCGACGGCACTCAGCAACTGCGGCTCGTAGCCCACCTCCCGGGCACTGCGGCTCAGCGCCTGGATATCCTTGGGAAAGCACGATCCGCCATAGCCACAGCCGGGATAGATGAAGTCGTAGCCGATCCGTGGATCGCTGCCGATACCCTGGCGCACTTCCTCGATATCCACCCGCAGGTGCTCGGCCAGGTTGGCCATCTCGTTCATGAAGCTGATCTTGGTCGCGAGCATGGCATTGGCCGCGTACTTGGTCATTTCCGCCGCGCGCAGGCTCATGAACATCAGCTTGTCGCGGTGCCGGTTGTAGGGGGCGTAGCACTCGCGCATGAGTCGGCGCACCGTTTCCGAATCGGTGCCCACGACGATCCGCGCGCCCCGGGTGAAGTCCTCGATGGCCGCGCCTTCCTTGAGGAATTCCGGGTTGGAGCACACCTCGAACGGCAGCTTGCGCCCGCGGCCGGTCAGCTCCGCCGCGATGGCGGCGCGCACCCGCTCGCCGGTGCCAACCGGCACCGTGGACTTGCCCACCACCACCTTGTAGTCGTCCATGTAGCGGCCGATATCCCGCGCCACCGCCAGCACGTATTGCAGGTCGGCCGAGCCGTCCTCGTCCGGCGGCGTGCCCACGGCGATGAACAGCAGGTCGGCAAAGGCCACGGCCTCGGCGGCAACGGTGGTGAAACGCAGGCGCCCGGCCCGCAGGTTGGCGTCGACCAGATGCTTCAAGCCGGGTTCATGGATCGGCACTTCACCGGCCGCGAGCAGCTCGATACGCCAGGGATCGACGTCCATGCACAGGACTTCATGGCCGACATCCGCCAGGCACGCGCTCGCCACCAGGCCCACGTAACCGGAACCAAACACGCTGATTTTCATGGGTTTTCCTACAGACCAGGGCAGGTCCACAGGCTAGCAACCGGGCTCGCCGACAAAGCCCCGGATAACCGCGTCGCGGCGGGGTATTTCAGTCCGCCAGCTTCGAGCGCAGACGGGCGATGGCCTGGCTGTGCAACTGGCAGACCCGGGATTCGCTGATCTCCAGGACCAGGCCGATCTCGCGCATGTTGAGCTTCTCCTGGTGATACAGGGCCATCAGCAGGCGCTCGCGTTCCGGCAGGGTGTCAATGGCGCGCACCAGGCGCGTGCGGTTGCTGGCTTCGAGCAGGTCATGCAACGGGTTGCGGCCATGGGCCTCGGCGGTGGGCAGGTGCTCTTCGCTCATCAGGTCGAAGGGCAGCATCTGGCTGCCATTGGTTTCGCACAGCAACTGCTGGTACTCGCCCAGGGACAGGCCCATGGCCGTGGCGATCTCCCGCTCGCTGGCGCTGCGCCCGAGGCGCTGCTCCAGGCCGGACAGGGTGCTCTCCAGCAGCCGGGCGTTGCGCCGCACGCTGCGCGGCGCCCAGTCACGGGAGCGCAGCTCGTCGATCATCGCCCCGCGGATGCGGTGGATGACGAAGGTGCCGAAGGTGGTGCCCTGGTCCTGGTCGTAGCGGGTGATGGCGTCGAGCAGGCCGATGCTGCCGGCCTGGATCAGGTCGTCCAGGTCGATGCTGGGGGGCAAGCGGGTCTTGAGGTTCAGCGCATGACGCTTGACCAAGGGCAGGTACTGCTCAAGCAGCTCCTGCTGGTACATCCTGCCTTGTGCCGTATACATCGTGCGTGCCCGTGAAGAACAAGAGTGGCGATGCGGCGGGATTATCGGCCCGGCCCCGAGGCGCCCAAGCGGCGAATAACCACGGACTTTCCGGGGTATTCGCTGCTTAGGTGGATGGCGCGCCGATGATGCTGCTGATGCGCAACGTGCGGTCGTCGGGGATCTCGCTCAGGGCAATCACCGCCAACTGGCGCAGGCGTCGGCGCAGGAAACGCGAAAGCACCGGGCGCAGGCGGTTGGGCACCACCAGCACGGCGGGATCGTTGCCCAGTTCCTGGCGCTTGAGGGCCTTGCGGGTTTCCTCCATCAGGGTGTCGGCCAGGCTCGGCTCCAGCGAGCCGCCATTGCCCACCGCCTGCAGTACCACCTGCTCCAGGTTGAAATCGAGGCCGATCACCCGCAGCTCGGCCTTGTTGCCGAAGTACTGGTTGACGATGGAGCGGCCGAGGGCGACGCGCACCACCGCCGTCAGTTCCTGGATGTCCGGTGGCTGTTGCACGCCACCGTGCTCGACCAGGGCATCGAGGATGGTGCGCAGGTCGCGGATCGGCACGTTCTCGTCCAGCAGGTTCTGCAGGATGCGTTGCAGGTGGGTCAGGCCGAGCAGCTTGGGCACCACTTCCTCGACCAGGCTCTTGCCGTCGCTGCCGAGCTTGTCCAGCAGCTTCTGCACCTCGCTGCGGCCGAGCATGTCCTTGGCGTGCTGGTGCAGCAGGTGGTTGAGGTGGGTGGCGGCCACGGTACTGGCGTCAACCACGGTGTAGCCGTAGATCTGGCCGTGCTCGCGCAGGCTCGGCTCGATCCAGATGGCCGGCAGGCCGAAGGCCGGGTCCACCGCCTCCTTGCCGTCCAGCTGGCCGGTGACCTTGCCGGGATTGATCGCCAGCCACTTGCCGGGATGGATCTCGCCGCGGCCGATCTCCACGCCCTTGAGGCTGATGACGTAGGTGTTGGGCGCCAGTTCCAGGTGGTCGCGGACATGGATCACCGGCGGCAGGAAACCCATGTCCTGGGCGAACTTCTTGCGCAGGCTCTTGATCCGCGTGCTCAGCTCGCCCTGCTGGCGCACGTCCACCAGCGGGATCAGGCGATGACCGACGCGCAGGCTCAGGGTGTCCACCAGTTTCACGTCGTCCCAGCTGGCTTCGCTGCTCTGCACGGCGGATTTCGGCAAGGCCACGGCAGCCGGTGCCTGCTCCGTCTGTTGCGCCTGGCGCGACAGCCACCAGCCGAGCCCGCCGAGTACCGCGGTAAGCAGCAGGAACACCAGGTTGGGCATGCCCGGCACCAGGCCCAGCAGGCCCATGACGCCGGCGGTCATCATCAGCATCTTCGGGCGGCTGAACAGCTGGCCGACCATCTGCCGGCTGACGTCTTCCTCGGTGTTCACCCGCGACACCATCACACCCGCCGCAATGGAGATGACCAGCCCGGGAATCTGCGCCACCAGGCCGTCGCCGATGGTCAGCATGGTGTAGGTGTGGGCGGCATCGGCGAAGCTCATGCCGTGCTGCAGCAGGCCGATGGCCAGGCCACCGATCACGCACACGGCCATGATCACCAGGCCGGCCACGGCGTCGCCACGGACGAACTTGCTGGCACCGTCCATGGAGCCGAAGAAGTCCGCCTCCTGGGCCACTTCCTTGCGGCGCTTGCGCGCTTCCGGCTCGCCGATCAGGCCGGCGTTGAGGTCGGCGTCGATGGCCATCTGCTTGCCAGGCATGGAATCGAGGGTGAAGCGCGCGCCGACCTCGGCGATGCGCCCCGCGCCCTTGGTGACCACCATGAAGTTGATGGTCACCAGGATCAGGAACAACGCCAGGCCCACGGCGAAATTGCCGCCGACGAGGAATTCGCCGAAGGCCTCGATGACCTTGCCGGCGGCATCGGTGCCGGTGTGCCCGTGCACCAGGATGACCCGGGTCGACGCCACGTTGAGCGACAGGCGCAGCAGCGTGGTGAACAGCAACACCGAGGGAAACGCCGAGAAGTCCAGTGGCTTCTCGGTGAGCATGCTGACGATCAGCACCATGATCGCCAGGGCGATGTTGAAGGTGAACAGCAGGTCGAGGATGAAGCTCGGCAGCGGCAGGATCATCATCGACAGGATGAGCACGATCAGTACCGGACCGGTCATGACCTTGAGGTCGGCACGGGCGGGCCAGGTGTCGCGGCGCAGCAGGGCGGTCAGGCCTTTCATGGGGTCGTGGGGTCCTCGGGTTGGCGGGCGCGGCGGCCGGGCTGGTCCATGCCTTCAGGCACGTTGAGGTTGTGCGGTGCCGGGGGTGGCGGTCCGCCGTATTCGCTGACGCGCTTGAGGCGGATGGCCCAGGCCACCACCTCGGCGACGACGGTGTACAGCTCCATGGGAATCAGGCGGTCGAGGTCGACATGGAAATACAGGGCGCGGGCCAGCGGCGGCGCCTCCAGGATCGGCAGGTCGTGCTCCAGCGCGATCTCGCGGATGCGCAGGGCCACGGCGTCGGCGCCCTTGGCGATGACCCGGGGCGCGCCGTCCTTGTCCTTGCGGTAGCTGAGGGCCACGGCGAAGTGGCTGGGGTTGGTGACGACCACGTCGGCCCTGGGCACCTTGCTCATCATCCGCCGCCGCGCGCGGGCCTGCTGCAGGCGGCGGATGCGCGCCTTGACGTGGGGGTCGCCGTCGGAATTCTTGTGTTCCTGGCGGATTTCCTCCTTGGTCATGCGCAGGTTCCTGGCGTAGGTCCACAGCTGGTACGGCGTGTCCATGCCGACCACCACGATCAGCGCGCCGACGCAGGTGGCGCAGGACTTGGCGGTCAGGCCCAGCAAGGCAGCAAGGGCCTGCTGCGGCGGCAGCCTGGGCAGGCCGAGCAACTGGCCGAGATGGGCGTCGAGGAACAGGTACAGCACGGTGCCGATCAGTGCGGTCTTGGCGATGGCCTTGGCCAGCTCCACGGGGACCTGCACGGAGAACAGGCGGGCCATGCCGCTGATCGGGTCGAGCCGGGAAAAGCGCGGGCGCAGGGCGCCGCCGGTGATGACCAGGCCGCCGATCAAGGCCGGCGCAGCGAGGGCGGCGAAGACCATCAGGGCGAAGAACGGCACCAGCGCCAGCAGCGCCGACTGGCCGAGGGACCAGCACGTGCCGAGCATGCGCGAGGTGTCGAACAGCTGGGCGCGGTCGAACAGCAGGGCCTGTTCGACGATGCCGCCGAGGCGGTCGTACAGGTGCCCGCCCATGCCCCACAACCCGGCGATGCCGGCCAGCAGCATGATGAAGGTACTCAGTTCGCGGGAACGGGGGACCTGGCCTTCTTCACGGGCTTTCTCGATGCGGCGGGGGGTGGCCGCTTCCGTCCGGTCTTCGCTGCTGGTTTCGGCCACGGCCCATACCTTGGTGTGACGCGCCCCCTGTAGGAGCGGCTTCAGCCGCGATGACGGTAGTGAGCCCACCGACGTCATCGCGGCTGAAGCCGCTCCTACAGGGGCCGCGCAGAATCAAAGGGCAATTGTGTGCAGCCACGGTCGCCGCCGAATCGAGAAAAACCCACGCCAATCCCGCCCTATTGCCCCGATTGCCCGGTGCCGAACTCCTCCTGGTTGAGAATCCGCTCTGCCACCTGGCTGTCCAGCACGATGATCTCGATCCTGCGGTTCACCGCATCGAACGGCGCGGCGCCCCGGAAGCGGATGCGGTCGGACATGCCGGATACCCGCAGCAGCTTGGCCGCATCCAGCCCGCCTGCCACCAGTTCCTGGCGGGACGCCTTGGCCCGGTCGGCTGAAAGATCCCAATTGCTGTAGTACGCCTCGCCGCCCGCATAGGGGTGGCTGTCGGTGTGGCCGCTGATCTGGATCTGGTTGGGCAGCTCGTTGAGCACCGGGGCGAAGGTGCGCAACAGCTGGCTCATGTACGGCGCCACCCGCGCGCTGCCCAGCTCGAACATCGGTCGCTTGTCGGTATCCAGCAACTGCACGCGCAGGCCCTCGGGGCTCAGCTCGATGGCGATCTGCTGCTTCAGTTCGCGCAGCTTCGGATCATGCTCCACCGCACTTTCCAGCCGCTGCTTGAGCGCCTGCAGATGCTTGCGCTCCTCGCTGGACAGATGGCTGGGCCGCCGCGCCTTGCGCGCCATCTCGCCTTCGGACAGGCTCGGCACCGTTCCCCCGCCGGGGATAGCGCTGGTGCTGGCGGTGTTCTTGTCGCCCTTGCTCATGGCCACCAGCAACGGCGTGCTGAAGTACTCGGCAATCGCCTCCTTGTCGCCCTTGCCGGCGTTGGACAGCACCCAGAGCACCAGGAACAGCGCCATCAGCGCGGTCATGAAGTCGGCGAAGGCGATCTTCCAGGCGCCGCCGTGATGGCCGTGGCCGCCCTTCTTCTTGCGCCGGATGATCAGTGGCTGCTCGCTCATGCCGTGGCCACCTCGGGCCGGCCGCCGCGCACGTACTGCTCCAACTCATCGGCGCCGGGCCGCTCGATGATGTGCAACGCCTTGCGCCCGAACTCCACCGAAAGCTGCGGCGGGATGCCCTGCAGGTGGGCCAGCAGGGTCACCCGCAGGCAGTGCAGCATCTTGGTCGACTCGGCGGTCTGCCGCTCGATGCGACAGGCCAGCGGGGCGACCACACCGTAGGCAAGGTAGATGCCGAGGAAGGTCCCGACCAGGGCATGGGCGATCATCTGCCCCATCAGGTCGGGCCCGACATTCACCGCGCTCAGCGCCTTCACCACCCCCATCACCGCCGCAACGATGCCGAACGCCGGCAGGCCGTCGCTGACCTTGTACAGCGCGTCGGAGGGCAGGTGCGCCTCGTGCTCGAATTCCTCGATCTCGTGCTGCATCAGTTCGTCCAGCTCATGGGGCTGGATCGACAGGCTGATGAGGATGCGCAGGTAGTCGACGACGAAGCCCAGCACCAGCGGATCGTCCAATAGCCGTGGATACTTGGAGAACACCGGGCTCTGCCGCGGATCGTCGATATCCCGCTCCACCGCCAGCAGGCTCTCCCGGCGTGCCTTGCTCAGCAGGTCGTACATCATCGCCAGCAGTTCCAGGTAGAACCGCTTGTCGTAACCGGTGCTGCGCTTGAACTTGCCCACCGCACCGAGTGTGGCGCGGATCGCCTTGCCGTTGTTGGCGGCGATGAAGGCACCGATGGCCGCGCCGGCGATCATCAGCAGTTCGGTGGGCTGGTACAACGGCCCGAGGCTGCCGCCGGACAGCACGAAACCACCGAATATCGACGCCGCCGCCACGAATAGTCCGATCAGAATGAGCACGTCGCCGCTCCCCAGGTTCCAGTGAAAGTCCGCTGAAGATCGGCAATCGCGAGGGGCGTCTTGAAAAAACTTTGCCGCTCCCGCGCTGCGGGCTGACCGGAGTCAGCGCTGGCGCAGCGGCCGCAGGCTGTCGAGGGTGTCGGGTTCGATGTCGCGCCGCTTGAGGGTCTTGCCGGCGCGGGACGGCGGCTGGCAGATACCGCAGACGTAGTTGTGCTTCGGCGAGTGCGAGTGGGCGATGAAATCGCCGGAGCAGCAGGAACAGCGGATCTGTTCGAGCATGCCGTTCTCGACGAAGCGCACCAGGGTCCAGGCCCGGGTCAGGCCGAGGACGCGCTCGTCGTCCGGGCTGCCGGCGTGTTCCAGGTACAGGCGGTAGGCCTTGATGAAGGCATCGATACGGTGCCCGCCGATCTCCAGCATGCTGCGGTAGATGCTGTAGAACAGCGAGGAATGGATGTTCGGCAGCCAGGTCACGAACCAGTCCGTGGAGAACGGCAGCATGCCCTTGGGCGGCGGCGCTCCACGCACTTCCTTGTACAGGCGGATGAGCCGTCCGCGGCTGAGGGAGGTCTCGGTCTCCACGACCTGCAGGCGTGCCCCCAGCTGGATCAACTCGATGGCCAGATGCACCTGTTGCATCTCGGCGACCAGACTTTTCTCCGACATGATTTCAGCCACCGCTGCTGTGCAGGTCGCAGGACCGGTCGGCAGCCGCCATCAACAGGGAAGTGTGCATCTCGACCATCCCCAGCTCGCGGGAGTTGTCCAGGGCCCGGGAAATACGCTCCGCTTCCTCGAAGATGGGTCGGCAGATCAATTGGTTGATCCGTGACAACTGGGTCATCTGCTTGCTGCTCAACTTGGTGAGCAAGTCCGCCATGTTGTCGCTGAGTTTCAGGCGAAACATCGCTACTTCACGATCCTTGCGCAACAAGTTCTGCGCCAGCAGCAAGTAGGAAAGATTCAACTCCTGGATATCCGCCAGGTCGCTATTGGTGTTTGGCAACTTTCTCCCCCCCTTCGATAGTTACTCACGCCCGACAGGTCGCGGCGGTCCAGGCAAACACGTCTGTACCTTGGCTCCAATTCATCGAAGCCTCCAGCGTGGTGCTTGAATGCCTGTCCGTGTGCGGCCTGGCGATTGTTCTCAGCCTTCGAGTGCCCTCTTCCGGGGCATCGAAAAAATTCTTTAGTTCTTTCCTAAAGTATCAAGTGATTCGCTCGATAACAGATAGGGGCAGACTTTGGTTGTTGTGTACAAGCGAGTTTACGAAAACCTTACATTGGCCCTGACAGGGCGATCGTTAGCCTGCTCATGATCCGCCATCGGCCCTACTGGCACAAGCGCTGGTTCATGGCGATCACCTGCCCGCCAAGTACCCGGTAGGCGTTGTTCAATTCACCTTTGTTACGCGTCACTTGCATGAGTTGTCCCAGATGATTCTGTCGCGCATGCAAATGGCTGGTTACCCGACTGTCCAGCTCAAGTATCTCGACGATCAAATCATGCTTGCGCAATTGCCCGGCCTCATCGAGTTCGACATGACTCTCCGCGCGTTGCAGGCTCGCGGCGTCCAGCAGTCCCTGCGACTTGATCGCGAAGATGCCTTCCCAGTCGGCGTTTTCCGCGCATTCGAGCATGCGCCGGGACTGTTCGAGCAGCCGTTCGTAGGCCGCGATCACTTGAGCTTGCAACATAAATACCGTTATTCCTCGATTTCCGGGCCAATCGCCTGCCACGACGCGGCGATGGGCTGCAACAGCTCCGCGGCGGCGCTCAGGGACGCTTCGTCGTTCTCCAGATGGGCACGCAGCAACAGGCGCACGACGAAGTCATAGAGATCATCGAGCTGCCGGGCGATGGCACCGCCCTGCTGCAGGTCCAGCGATGCACGCAATCCCCGGCTGACGATATTGATCGCCCGGGTGATCGCCTTGCCCTTTTCCGCGACGTTGCCGGCCTGCATCTGCAGGCGGGCCATGCGCAGCGAAGCCTGGTACTGGTCGAACAACATGCTGATGCGCTGGTGCGGCGAGGCGGCAAGAATGCCGCTCTCCAGGCCGACCCGGGCATAGGCGCTTGCGTCCTGGGGCGAAAACATCAGGCACGCTCCATCGCGGGGTTATCAGTCATTGCTGTTCAAGGCCTCGAATTGGGTGGTGAGGTAGTCGGCGGTCGACGTCAGGGTCGAGATCAGCGTGTCGAGCTGGGTGAACTGGTCGCGCCAGCGCTCCATCTCGGCGTCGATCAGCGCCTGCTTTTCCTCGTAGCGCTCTTCCAGCTGGTCGAGCTTGGACGCCAGGCTGTCGGTGCGGGCGGCGATCAGGCCGTCGTCCTCGTCGAGGTAGCTGTCCAGGTGATCGGTCATGCGGGTGATGAAGCCGGACTTGCCGTCGCTGCCGATGAAGAACTCGGACACCGCATCGATGTTGTCGTCCAGCGCGCTTTGCAGCTTGTCGTCATCGATCGACAGGGTGCCGTCGGATTCCAGGCCGATACCCAGCTGCGACAGGTAGGTGAAGGTGCCGCTGCCGATCTGGCTGTACAGGTCGCTGGCCAGCTGGGTGCTGATGCGCCGGGTGGTGGAGTCGCCCAGCAGTTCGCCGGTGGTGCCGGAGTCGGCGTCGTAGGCGGTGAGCGTGTCCACGCTGGTGACGAAGCTGTTGTAGGCGTCGACGAAGGTGGTGATGGCGTCAAGGATGGCGTCGGTGTCGCGCTTGACCGTCAGGGTCTGCGCGCTGCCGGTGGCGCTGAGGGTCAGGGTCACGCCCTGCAGCGCGCCTTCCACGGTGTTGCTTTGGCTGGTGATGGAAATGCCGTTGATGGTCAGCTGCGCATCCTTGGCCGCGACCGTTTCCGTCAGGTTGTCGCCGAACAGCGACGAGGCCAGGTCGGCACTGTCGTCGCTGCTATAGCTGACGGTCAGTTCCGAGTCGGTGCCGGTGCTTTGCGAGGTCAGCACCAGGCGATACGGCGTGTCGCTACCGTCGTTGACCAGGGTCGCGGTGATGCCGGCATCCGCCGCGTTGATCGCGTCGCGCAGGCCGGCGAGGGTGTTGTTGCTGCTGTCGAGGGTGATCGAGACCGCATCGCCGTCACCGACCTGCAGGCTCAGGGTGCCCGTGCCCAGGGTGGTGCTGGTGGAACTGATCCCCGTGGTGGCCAGGCTCTGCGCCTGGGCCAGCTGGGTCACCTCGACGCTGTAGCTGCCGGCCACCGCGTCGCTGGTGGTCGCTACCGCCACGCCACTCCCGGAAACGCTGGTGGTCAGGGTCTGGTACAGGCTGGCCTTGGACAGCGCCTCGGCGGCGGTCTGCAGGGTGGTCAGCGCGCTGGTCAGGGTGCCATAGGCCGAGATCTCCGCTTGCACCGACTCTTCCTGGGCCGTGATCGGATCCAGCAGGCTGGCGGTCTTGGATTCCTCCAGGCTCTCCAGGATGCTGTCCAGGTCGAGCCCCGAGCCTACGCCCAGTGAGGTGATGCTTGCGGTAGAGCTGGTGGTCGTCGTCATGTGCGTATCCGTCCTGATGTGCTGACCGGCTGGCGGGGTACCTTCGGGCGCAACATCGGCAATCGCCAACCTCGTCTTTAGGGAGTCTTTACCGCGACAACGAAAAAATCTTCAGACCTGCAGCGCCATCACGTCCTTGTAGGCCGTGAGCAGGCGGTTGCGCACCTGCACGCCCATCTGGAAGGCGACGCTGGCCTTCTGCGAATCGGCCATCACGTCCACCAGCGACACCTCGGGGCTGCCGGCCTGGAATGCGTTGGCCTGGCGCCCGGCGGCCTGCTGCAGGCGATTGATGCGCTGCAACGAGTTTTCCAGCTCGCCGGCAAAACCGCCCATGGCCTGGCCCGCACCCAGGGCGGAGACGCCCTGGGCCTGCTCGGCGAGGCTGTTCATCTGTTGCACGACATCGACTAGGGCTTGCGGGGTCATGGTGCGGTGCTCGTGACTGACGACTGCGCGCAGATTAACAAGGCCGCGCCCCGGCGAATCCGCCCAATTGACCGCAAAACAGCAGGCTTTTCCGCCCTTTGCCGGCCAAGGCATTCACCAGAATGCGCCCAAGTCCATCCCGCGAGGTACGCGTGACTACTGCCGCCCAGGCCAAGGCCGCGAAAAAGAACCTGCCGATCCCCCTTCCCGCCAGCCCCGTGGATGCGCTGGCGGCGTTGCTGCGCGGGCGCCCGATGCTGCCGCTGCTGCTGGCCGGCGCCGCCGCCGTGGCGGTGCTGGTGGCGCTGCTGCTGTGGGCGCGGGAGCCGGAATACCGGGTGCTGTTCTCCAACCTCTCGGAGGCCGACGGCGGCCAGGTCATCGGCGAGCTGGACAAGCGCAACGTGCCCTATCGCCTGGGCGAAGGCGGCCACACCATCCTGGTCCCGGCGGAGCGGATGAACGCCCTGCGCCTGCAACTGGCCGAACAGGGCCTGCCCAAGGGCGGCAACGTCGGTTTCGAACTGCTCGACAAGCAGGCCTTCGGCATCAGCCAGTTCGCCGAGCACCTCAACTACCAGCGCGGCCTCGAAGGCGAGCTGGCGCGCACCATCGAATCCCTCGGCCCGGTCTCCCGCGCCCGGGTGCACCTGGTGATGGCCAAGGAATCGGTGTTCGCCCGCGACCGCGAGGCAGCCCGCGCCTCGGTGGCGCTGACCCTGCAAGCCGGCCGCGAACTGGGCCAGGGCCAGGTCAGCGCGATCATCCACCTGGTCACTTCCAGCGTGCCCGGGCTGTCGGTGGACGGCGTCACCCTGGTCGACCAGAACGGCCGCCTGCTGTCCCGCAGCCAGGGCGGCAACGGCCTCGACGGCTCGCAGCTGGATTACGTCGGCGAGATCGAGCGCATCTACCAGCAGCGCATCGAGGAGATTCTCGCGCCGCTGCTCGGCAGTCATAACGTGCATGCCCGGGTGACCGCCCAGGTGGACTTCTCGACCCGCGAGAGCACCGCCGAGCGCTACGCCCCCAACCAGGACGACAAGAGCGCCGCAGTGCGCAGCCAGCAGACGTCCGAACGCATGAGCCAGGCCGGCGACAACGCCCGTGGCGTGCCCGGCGCCCTGACCAACTCGCCACCCAACACGCCGCCGCCGACCAAGGCCACCCCGCCCGCCTCCACGACCGGCAGCAGCGAGACCGCCAGCAACGACGCCACTCGCCCCTTGCAGAGCGAGCGCATGGTCAACTACGAGGTCGACCGCACCATCGAGCATGCCAAGTCCAGCCTTGGCGGCGTGCAGCGCCTGACCGCCGCAGTGGTGGTCAACTACCGCACGGTGGTCAAGGACGGCACCGGCAGCACCGAGCCACTGAGCAAGGAAGAACTGGCCGGGATCAACGACCTGGTGCGCCAGGCCATGGGCTTCGACGAGAAACGCGGCGACACCCTGCAAGTGCTCAACAGCCCCTTCGTGACCGAAACCGAGCCCCTCGACGAGCAGCCGTGGTGGAAGACCGCGGAAGCCTACAACCTGACCATGGGCGTGCTGCGCTACCTGCTGGTGGGCCTGGCCGCGCTGACCCTGTGGAAATTCGTACTCAAGCCCATGCAGCGGCGCAGCAGCACCGGCACCGACCTGATGAGCCTGGACGACGACGATGCCGTCATCGCGCCCGCCCCGCGCGGCAGTGACAGCCTGGTGGTCGGCCAGGACGGCAGCGCGCGTCCGGCGCTGCCCCGCAAGTCGGCGCTCTACGAGCAGAACCTGGAAAGCCTCAAGCGGCTCGCCGGAGAAGACCCGCGCCTGGTGGCGATGATCGTGCGAGGCTGGATGAAGAAGCATGAGTAACAAGATCAGCGGCCCGCGCCGCAGCGCCATTCTCCTGCTGTCGCTGGACGCCGACAGCGCCGCCGAGGTGCTCAAGTACCTGCCGGGCGAGGACGTGGAGACCATCAGCCTGGAAATGGCCCGGCTCAGCCAGGTGTCCCACGAGGAAATGCGCCAGGTGCTTTCCGAGTTCATGGACGAGACCGAGCAGTACGCGGCCATCAGCATCCAGAGCAGCGACCATATCCGCGCCGTGCTGACCAAGGCCCTGGGCAGCGAGCGCGCCGCCAGCCTGATCGACGACATCCTGGAAACCACCAATACCGGCTCCGGCATCGACAAGCTCAACCTGATGGAAGCCGCCGTGGTGACCGAGATGATCCGCGACGAGCACCCGCAGATCGTCGCCACCATCCTCGTCCACCTGGAGCGCGGCCAGGCCTCGGCGATTCTGCAACTGCTGCCGGAGCGCCTGCGCAACGACATCGTCCTGCGCATCGCCACCTTCAGCGGCGTGCAGCCGGTGGCGCTGCACGAGCTGACCGAGGTGCTCGGCGTGATGCTCGACGGCCAGAGCCTCAAGCGCAGCAAGATGGGCGGCGTAAGGGCCGCGGCGGAAATCCTCAACCTGATGAGCTCCAGCCACGAGTCCTCGGCCATCGACAGCCTGCGCAACCACAGCGCCGACCTGGCGCAGAAGATCCTCGACGAGATGTTCCTCTTCGAGAACCTGGCCGATGTCGACGACCGCAGCATCCAGACGCTGCTGCAGAACATCGACAGCAACTCCCTGGCCATCGCTCTCAAGGGCGCCTCCGAACCGCTCATGGAGCGCTTCCTGCGCAACATGTCGCAGCGCGCCTCGGTGCTGTTCCGCGAGGACATGGAAGCCCGCGGGCCGATGCGCATGTCGCAGATCGAGGCCGAGCAGAAGACCATCCTCCAGGTGGTGCGGCGCCTGTCCGAGACCGGCGAGATGATCACCGCGCGGGGCGACGATGCCTATGTCTGACGCCATGGCCCGCTGGCAGACCTGGCAGATGGAGCCCCTGGGTAGCGCCGACGCGGCCACCGACGAGGCCCATGCCGCCCAGCGCGAACGCCTGCGCCGGCGCGCCTTCGAGCAGCGCCTGGAACTGGAACGGCAACGCAACGAGGCGTTGGCCGAGGCGCGCCAGATCAGCCATGCCGAAGGCCGCGAGCAAGGCTATGCCGTGGGCCTGGAGGAAGGTCGCGCGGCAGCCGCCGAGGAGCTGCGCGAGCAGGTCCGGCAGACCCTGGAGCCCTTGCGCAGCCTGTGCCAGTCGTTCGACGCCGCCCTGCACGAAGTCGACGGCCTGCTCGCCGGACAGGTCGGCCGGGTCGCCCTCGACCTCGCCGCGCGCCTGGCCGGTGAGGCCCTGGCCGTGCAGCCGGCGCAGGTGGAGACCCTGGTGCGGCAGATGCTCGCCAGCGAACCGCACCTGAGTGGCAAGCCGCGCCTGAGCCTGAACCCGGACGATCTGCCCTGGGTGGAAAGCAGCCTGGGCGAGGACCTGGAGGCGGCGGGCTGGAGCCTGCGCGCCGACCCGGCCATCCTGCCCGGTGGCTGCCGTGTCACCAGCGCGACGGGCGAGCTGGACGCAACCCGGCAGACCCGCGAAGCCATGTTCAGCGACGCCGGCCAATGGCAGCTCGACCAGCCATGAGCCACGAAAACCCGCACCTGCGCCGCTGGAGCCGCGGGCTGGACGCCCTTTCCGCTACCGCGCTGCAGGTACCGGCCTATCGCCGCAGCGGACGCATCACCCGCGCCACCGGCCTGGTGCTGGAGGCGGTCGGGCTGCGCCTGCCGCTGGGTGCGGGTTGCCGTATCGAGCGCAACGACGCGGTATTCGCCGAAGCCGAGGTGGTCGGTTTTGCCGGCGAGGTGCTGTACCTGATGCCCCTGGAAGACATCCATGGCCTGCAATCCGGCGCCCGGGTCTTCGCCCTGGCCGACGAGCCGGGCGCCAGCGATGGCGGACGTCCCGTGCCCCTGGGCATGGCCCTGCTCGGCCGGGTGCTGGACAGCGGCGGCACGCCCCTCGACGGCAAGGGCCCGCTGCCGGCCACCCCGCGCGGCAGCCTGCACGGCCAGCCGATCAACCCACTGCAACGGGCACCCATCGATCGCCAGATCGATGTCGGCATCCGCGCCATCAACGCCCTGCTCAGCGTCGGGCGCGGCCAGCGCCTGGGCCTGTTCGCCGGCTCCGGCGTGGGCAAGTCGGTACTGCTGGGAATGATGGCGCGCTACACCCGCGCCGACGTGGTGGTGGTCGGCCTGATCGGCGAGCGGGGTCGCGAGGTACAGGATTTCATCGACAGCATCCTCGGCGAAGAAGGCCTGAGCCGTTCGGTGGTGGTGGCCGCGCCGGCGGACGCCTCGCCGCTGCAACGCCTGCAGGGCGCGGCCTATGCCACGCGCCTGGCCGAGGACTTCCGCGACCAGGGCAAGGACGTGCTGCTGATCATGGACTCCCTGACCCGCTACGCCATGGCGCAGCGCGAAATCGCCCTGGCCCTGGGCGAACCGCCAGCGACCAAGGGCTACCCGCCGTCGGTGTTCGCCAAGCTGCCGAAGCTGGTGGAGCGCACCGGCAACGGTCCCCGGGGAGGCGGCTCGATCACCGCGTTCTACACCGTGCTCAGCGAAGGCGACGACCAGCAGGACCCCATCGCCGACTCGGCGCGGGCCATTCTCGACGGGCATATCGTGCTGTCCCGGCACCTGGCGGAGAGCGGGCACTACCCGGCCATCGATATCGAAGCCTCGATCAGCCGGGCGATGAGCGCCGTGGTCGGCGAACCCCAGCAGCGCAAGGCGCAGAAGCTCAAGCAGGCGCTGTCGCGCTACCAGCGCAACCGCGACCTGATCGGCGTCGGCGCCTATGCGCCGGGGCACGATGCCCAGCTCGACCAGGCGGTGCGGCTGTATCCGCATATCGAGCGGTTTCTCCAGCAGCGCACCCACGAGCGCACGTCGCTGGAAGACACCCTCGCCGCCCTCAACCTGCTGTTTCCCGGCAAATGACCCTTATGGCCCATGAATGCCTGCAGCTCCTTGTCGAACTCACCGCCCGCGCCCGGGAAACTGCCGCCACCGCCCTGGCCCAGGCGCGCCGTGCCGAGCAGCAGATGGCCGAGCAGTTGCGCGCCCTCGACGGCTACCAGCGCGAATACCGCCAGGGCCTGCAGCAGGAACTGCTGGGCGCCGGCATGGACCCGGCCACGCTGGCCAACTACCGCGGCTTCCTGAAATCACTGGAAGGGGCGATCGAGCGGGCCGAAAGCAACCTGGCCCGCCATCGCACCCTGGTCGCCCAGCACCAGGACACCTGGCGCCAGGCCTGGCGCAAGGTCAACGCCCTGGAAACCCTGCTGGCCCGGCGCCTGGAACAGGAGCGCCTGCTCGCCGGGCGCGCCGAGCAACGGCGCACCGATGAAATGGCCGGTCGTGCCCATCACTCTTCGTTCAGAGGTCTGTAGACGCGTTCATGGACATCCTTGCCGCCATCGCTCCCGTGGGCCCGACAGCACAGGCCGAAGCGCCCGAAACCAGCGGCGACGTCACGACGACCGCATTCGCCGAAGCGCTCAGCCTGGTGCAGGCACCCACGGCCAGCCCCGTCCCGGCTCCGCTGGTTGCGGTCAATCCCGAACCGGTACCGGCGAGCGAAACACCTGCCCCGGTCCTGCCCCAGGAAAGCACCACACCGGCGGCCCCCTTGCCTTCGCTGGCCGAAGCGCCAGTCATCGAGGACGTGGCGCCACTGGCCGACGAAGCGGAGCCGACGGAACCACCCAGCCAGACGGATGACCAGCCGAAGCGCGATGACATCGCCGAGCAGCCCAAGGACCCGCTGGACGCCATTCGCCAGCGCCTGGACCTGATCGACAATGCCGGGCAACTGGCCTATGCCGCGCTGGTCGTGCCGGTGCAAGCACCACAGTCGGCCCCTGCGCCAGTCGCCCCCGAAGCGGATGACAGCTACACCGGCCCATCGAGCACAGCGGTGGAATGGTCGCCACCCGAAGCGGACAGCCCGGAGATCGAAACGAGCCCGGTGGAGACGCGTGTGGCCGAGGTCGTCGAGGCGGTCGAGCAGCCGCTGCACCCAACCACCCGTTCCCGGCTCGAAGCACCCTCGACGGACACCACCCCGACTGTGCCGACAGGCCTTGCAGCGATCAGCACCAGCGTCGCCAGCAACCCGATCAGCTTCGATGACAGTCCGCAGCCAACGCCGGCCTTGGGCAGCAGCGCGTGGCAAGAGGATCTTGGCCAGCAGGTGGTTGCCATGGTCCGCCGTGGCGACCAGCAGGTGGACATGCAACTGAACCCTGCCGACCTCGGCCCGCTGTCCATCAGCCTCAACGTCGGCGATAGCGGCGTGCAGGCGCAGTTCCAGTCGCTGCATGCCTCGGTGCGGGCGGCGGTGGAACAGGCGCTGCCGCAATTGCAGGTGGCGCTGGCGTCGCAGGGGCTGACGCTCGGCGAAGCATCGGTCAACGACGGCGCCTCGCGCCAGGCCAGCGGCGAGCAGCCGCGCCGGGAATCGCCGGGCGGTGGCTCGCGCCAGCCCCGCGCCACGGCGGCCACCGAGGTGGTCCGGGCACAGCCCCTGGCGGTGGGCGGGATGGGGGTTGATCTGTACCTCTGACCTTACGGCCACTCAGGGTCTCATGGAACAACAGATTCCTAATTGATGTAGCGGGAACCCTGTGGGAGCTGGCTTGCCAGCGATAGCGGTAGTGAATTCACCTATGTCATCGCTGGCAAGCCAGCTCCCACAGGGTTCGCGTCGCTCTTTGGACCTGGTCTCTGCGCGACAGCGCAGCCTGAAAGGCGGGACGGGCTGCTACAGGCCAAAGCCACAAAGAAACGCCCCGAACCCGCGCTTATCGCCCCTTCGCGCGCCCTGCCCGCTGTTCATACTCGCGCCCAGTCTCATTCCCAAGGCCGCTGTCGATGCCCACCCCCTCCAAGAAGATCTGGCTCTGGTTCATTCCATTGGCCCTGGTCGCCGCGGCGGCCAGTTCCGCGGGCGTGTACACCTACGTGATGCGCGAGCGGGCCAATGTCCAGGCGGCCCGGCCCGAGGTGGCGCCCCCGCAGGCGCCGTTGCTGGTGACCGTCGCGCCGATGACCGTCAACCTGCGCAACGATCGCGACGAATCGAACATGCTCTACGTCGGCTTCAGCCTGGAAGTGGGCAACGAGGGCACGCGCAAACTCATCGAGCTGTACATGCCGAAGATCCGCAGCCAGCTGCTCACCGTCCTCAGCGGCCAGGACAGCACGGCCCTGGCCACGCCCCAGGGCAAGGACGCGCTGGCGGCGCGCATCCTCGACCTGTTGCGCGCAAGCCTGGGCAGCGTGCAGCCCGACGTGGCGCTGCTCGGCGTGCTCTACACCGATTTCATCGTGCAGTAAGCCATGTCCACCAACGACGTGCTCTCGCAAGAAGAAATCGACATGCTGCTGCGCGGCAGCGACGACCTCGATACCAGCCACTTCCCCGACGACGGCCTGGACTTCGAGGGCGGCGATGGCGCCGACGAGCACGAACGCATCCGCCCCTACAACCCGGCGACCCAGCACCGGGTGATCCAGGAGCGCCTGCACGCCCTCGACATCATCAACGGTCGCTTCGCCCGCTACTTCCGCATGAGCCTGTTCAACCTGATCCGGCGCAACGTCGACATCACCGTGAAAGGCATCGGCTACCAGAGCTTCAGCGAGTTTTCCCTGCGCCTGCCGGTGCCGACCAACATCAACCTGCTGGCGATGAAACCGCTGCGCGGCACCGCCCTGGTGGTGTTCCCGCCGAGCGTGGTGTTCATGGTGGTGGACAACCTGTTCGGCGGCGACGGGCGCTTCGTCACCAAATCCGAAGGCCGCGAGTTCACCCACACCGAGATGCGCATCATCCGCCGTCTGCTCGGGCTGACCGTGGACGCCTACCGCGATGCCTGGAAGTCGGTGTACCCGCTGGAAATCGAATACCTGCGCTCGGAGATGCAGGCCAAGTTCGCCAACATCACCGGCTCGCCCAATGAAATCGTGGTCAACGCCACCTTCCACCTGGAGGTGGGCAACCTCTCCAGCGATTTCAACATCGTCATTCCCTACCTGATGATCGAGCCGATGCGCCAGTTGCTCAACGGCCCGCTCACCGACGTCAATCCCGAGGAAGAGCGCCAGTGGAACCGGCGCATGGCCAGCGAGATCACCCAGTCCCAGGTCGACCTGGTCGCCGACTTCGTCGAGGTCGAATCGCGCCTGGGCGAGGTCATGGCGCTGAAGGTGGGCGATGTCCTGCCGATCGAGCTGCCCGACAGCGTCAAGGTGCGGGTCGACGGCGTCCCGGTGATGACCTGCGAGTACGGCAGCTACAACGGCGCCCGCGCCCTGCTGGTGAAGGAGCTGATCGATCACTCCATCGGCAAGCCCGCTTCCTCCAGCCGATTCGTCAAGGGCCACCTGCCCATAGCCAAGGAATCCGATGATGAGTGACCCGACCCTTCCCGAACCGCGCGAAGACGACGGCTGGGCCGACGCCCTCGCCGAACAGGCCGGCGCCAGCCCGGACGACGATCCCTGGGCCATGGCCCTGGCCGAACAGGAAGCCGCGACAGCCGCCCCGGCAGCGCCCGCCAGCACGGCGGAGGCCGCGGTGTTCAAGCCCCTCGGCAACGTCCAGCCGAACGCCTCGCCGCGCGAGCTGGAAATGATCATGGACATCCCGGTGAAGCTCAGCGTCGAGCTGGGGCGCACCCGCATCACCATCAAGCAGTTGCTGGAACTGGCCCAGGGCTCGGTACTGGCCCTCGACGGCCTGGCCGGCGAGCCCATGGACATCCTGATCAACAGCTACCTGGTGGCCCAGGGCGAAGTAGTGGTGGTGGATGACCGCTACGGCATCCGCATCACCGAGATCATCACGCCGTCCGAGCGTGTGCAGAAGCTCAACCGATGAGCGCTTCCGCCATCGGCGTCCCCGCCGACGACCTGGTCGGCCTGACCGTGCTCGGCAAGACCGCCCTGGCCCTGGGCATGGTCGCCGCCTGCATCCTGCTGTGCGGCTGGCTGGTCTCGCGCCTGGGCGTACGGCCTTCCGCCGCCGGCTCGGTGCTGAAGGTGATCGGCAGCGCGCGCATGGGCCAACGCGAGAAAGTGGTGGTGGTCGAGGTGCGTGGGCGCTGGCTGGTGCTCGGGGTGACCGCGCAGCAGGTCGCCTGCCTGTCCGAACTGGAGGCACCACCGGGCGCTGACGACGCACCCGGCGAGCCGGTCTCCCGCGGCTTCGCCCTGCGCCTGGCCGATGCCCTCAAGCGCGGCGGCGCACGCGATCCGGAGCATCCGGCATGAGCCGTTGCCTGGTCGTGCTGGCACTGCTGCTGATCCTGGCGCCGAGCGCCGAAGCCGCACCGGTGGTGCAGGGCCTGTCCGGTTTCACCGGCGAGGCCGGCGGCGAGAAATGGTCGCTGAGCCTGCAGACCCTGATGCTGCTCAGCGCCATGGCCTTTCTCCCGGCGGTGCTGCTGATGATGACCGGCTTCACCCGCATCATCATCGTCCTCGGCCTGCTGCGCACGGCCATCGGCACCACCAGCGCACCGCCCAACCAGGTGCTGCTGGGGCTGGCGCTGTTCCTCACCTTCTTCGTCATGTCGCCGACCCTGGAGCAGGCTTACCAAAAGGCCTGGCTACCGTTTTCCAGGGACGAAATGAACGTCGAGCAGTTCCTCGACCAGGCCAGCCAGCCGTTTCGCACCTTCATGCTGGCGCAGACCCGGCAGAACGACCTGGCCCTGTATGCCCGCCTCGCGCGCATCGCCGACCTCAAGGGCCCGGAAGACGTGCCCATGCGCGTGCTGCTCCCGGCCTTCGTCACCAGCGAACTGAAGACCGCGTTCCAGGCCGGCTTCACCATCTTCATCCCGTTCCTGATCATCGACCTGCTGGTGGCCAGCGTGCTCATGGCGCTGGGGATGATGATGGTGCCGCCCTCGACCATTTCCCTGCCGTTCAAGCTGATGCTGTTCGTGCTGGTGGATGGCTGGCAGCTGCTGCTCGGCTCGCTGGCGCAGAGTTTCTACCCGGTTTGAGAGGAACACCGCGATGACCCCGGAAATGGTGATGGACCTGGCCTACAAGGGCATGCGCATGAGCATGACCATGGCCGCGCCGCTGCTGCTGGTGACCCTCTGCGTAGGCCTGCTGGTGAGCCTGTTCCAGGCCGCGACGCAGATCAACGAATCCACCCTCTCGTTCATCCCCAAGGTGGTCGCGGTGTGCCTGGTGCTGATCCTTGCCGGGCCCATGCTCATGGAGATGCTGGTGGACTACACCCGCGCGCTGTTCACCAGCCTGCCCTCGCTGATTGGCTGAGCAGCGTTGATCGAGGTCGGCTGGGAGCAGTTGCAGCTCTGGGTGAGCGCGTTCTTCTGGCCGTTCTGCCGGTTGCTGGCGTTCCTCATGAGCGACCCGATCTTCGGGCACAAGTCCATCTCCAGCCAGGTGAAGATCGGCCTGGCGCTGACCCTTGCCGTCCTGCTCGCGCCCAACCTGCCGCCGATGCCGCAGATCGCCCTGTTTTCCTGGGCGGGCCTTGGCGTGATCGTCGAGCAGTTGCTGGTCGGCCTGGCCCTGGGCATGGTCATGCGCATCACCCTGGCGGTGGTGGAGATGGCCGGGGAAATCTGCGGCATGCAGATGGGCCTGGCCTTCGCCTCGTTCTTTTCTGCCGAGAGCAATACCAATAGCCAGGTGCTGTCGCGCTTTCTCGGGCTGGTGACGATCCTGATGTTCCTCGCCCTGGACGGGCACCTGATGGTGCTGGAACTGCTGGCCTCGACCTTCGTGCGCCTGCCCATCGGCCAGTTCGGCCTCGACGCGCAGGCATGGAATGCCCTGGCGCGGCACGGCGGGGTGATCTTTTCCAGCGGCCTGCTGCTGGCGCTGCCGATGGTGGGCGCGCTGCTGATCATCAACCTGGCGATGGGCATCCTCAACCGCGTGGCACCGCAACTCACGGTGTTCTCGGTGGGATTCCCGGCAACGTTGTTCGTGGGGATGTTGTTGCTGACGGTGCTGATGGGGGATCTGGGGCAGTTCCTGGCGGGGGTGTTGCATCGGGCCCTGGAGTTCATGGAGGTGTTGATACTGCATATGGGCCGGCCATGAATCGCCAGGTAGTCATTGTCCATCCAATTGAGACAGTCATACCGTTTTCAGCCGATTTATCCTTTTTCGAGAACTCCTTAATCTGGCCTCACTTAGCGACAACAACCCAGACAAACTTCTCGAACAAAAGGATCTTCGCCATGACCAACGCCACCTACAACCGCCTGAACAAAGACGACGCCGTAGTCCTCCTGGTCGACCACCAGACCGGCCTGATTTCCCTGGTGCAGGACTTCTCGCCGAACGAGTTCAAGAACAACGTGCTGGCGCTGGCCGACCTGGCGAAATTCTTCGACCTGCCGACCATCCTCACCACCAGCTTCGAGCAAGGCCCGAACGGCCCGCTGGTGCCAGAGCTGAAAGAGATGTTCCCGGATGCCCCGTACATCCCGCGCCCCGGCCAGATCAACGCCTGGGACAACGAAGACTTCGTCAAGGCGATCAAGGCCACCGGCCGCAAGCAACTGATCATCGCCGGCGTGGTGACCGACGTCTGCGTGGCCTTCCCGACCCTGTCGGCACTGGCCGAAGGCTTCGATGTGTTCGTGGTGACCGACGCTTCCGGCACCTTCAACACCACCGTGCAGCAGGCCGCGTGGAACCGCATGACCCAGGCCGGCGCGCAGATGATGAACTGGTTCTCGGTGGCCTGTGAGCTGCACCGCGACTGGCGCAACGATATCGAAGGACTGGGCAACCTGCTGTCGCAACGGATCCCCAACTATCGCAACCTGATGAACAGCTACTCGGCGTTCACTGCCAAGTAAATGAAGAAAGGGCCTGCTCATCCGAGCAGGCCCTTTTTTGTTGTTTCTGATGGCCTCATCGCTGGCAAGCCAGCTCCCACAGGTACCGCATGCACCGGTCCTTGTGGGAGCTGGCTTGCCAGCGATGAGGACGGCAATCACAACGCTGTTGTCTCTAGATGTACTCGAACAACGACAGCTGCTGGACACTGGCGAAGGTCTGCTGCGAAGCCTGCATCGCCACCTGCAACGTCACATAGCGGGAAATCGATTCGGTGTAGTCGGCATCCACCAACCCCGACAGGCGCTCGGTATAGCTCAGTGCCAGATCATCGCCGATGGTGTCCAGCACCTCCACCTGGCTCAGGCGCGCGCCCACCGAGGTGATCACCGTCAGTACGTTGTCCTGGGCATTGCTCAACTGCCGGCTGGCAGTGGACAGCGTATTGCTCAGCGCCGCCTGGTCCGAGGCATCTTCCACCGGCGTCTGCAACGCCGAGATCAGCGTGCGCAAGGTGGCGAACACATCGGGATCGGCGTCCGCCGCCTGGCTCACCGTCAGGGTGTCGCCATCCGCCGGGGTGCCGCTGAGGGTCAGGCTCAGGCCATTGATCTCCAGGGTCTCGCCATCCGTGTAGGCCAGCGGATCCTGCCCGTCGATGCTGTATTGCAGCGTGCCATCGGCCGCGGTGCTGAAGGTCAGGGTGAAGCCGCTGCCGTAGTCGGCAGCGCTGGTATCGGCGATATCCGGCCCGTCGAACGTCAGTGTCCCGCCGTTGTCCCCCGCCTGCGCAATGAACCCCGCCGTGCTGTTCACCGAGAGGAAGATGCTCGCGCCGTTGTCGCCGCTGGCCATGGTCTGGGTGGCACTGACCTGCTGGGTCGGCACATTGTCGTCGCCCTGGTAGACCAGCTCGCCAGCATCGTTCACGGCGAAGGCCGGGCTTTGCGTCTGGTAGCCGGCGAACAGGTAGTTGCCGTTGCTGTCGGTGCTGTTGGCCAGGGTCACCAGGGTGTCGTAGACGCCCTGCAGCGAGGTGGCGATGGATTCGCGGTCGGCATCGCTCAAGGTGCCGTTGCCCGCCTGCACCACCAGGGTCATGGCACTGGTGATCGCATCGTTGACGCTGTCCAGCGTGCTTTCTTCCTGGGACAAGGCCGTGGTGATGCTCGCCCGCGAGTCGGCGTACTGCTGGTTCGTCGCGATCGACTGGCGCACCGTCACCGCCTGCGACGCCGCCAGGGAATCGTCGGACGGCTTGCTTACCCGGGTGCCGCTGGAGACTTCCAGCGCCGCGGCCTGGTACTCGCTCTGCTGGGTCAGCATGGAGTTGAGGTTCTGGTTGTAGATGGTCGCACTGCTCAGGCGCATGACGGACTCTCCCGGGATCAGTTGATATCGAGCAGGGTGTCGAGGATGGTCACGCCGACTTCGACGATCTTGGCGCAGGCCTGGTAGTACTGCTGGTAGACGATCAGGTTGGCCGCTTCCTCGTCGAGGTTCACCCCCGATTCCGATTGCTGCAGGGTGGTCAGTTGCTCGGTCAGCGCCGAGCGGGTCTCCAGCTGCGCGGCGACCCGCGTCGCGGTGCTGCCCACCGTGCTCACCAGGGCGGCATAGGATTCGCTCAAGGTGCTGCCACCGCCGACGATATCGCTGCTCTGCAAGGCCAGCATGGCCAGCGCGTTGCTGTTGTCGCCGCTGCCGCTGGAGGTACCGGCAGCGATCTGGTCGCCGTCGCTGACCAGGCTGGTGAAGCTGCTGGCGGCATTGCGCGTCGGCTGCACCAGGAAGCTGTCGCCATCCTGCGCCGTGCCGCTGAGGGTCAGCTGCATGCCGGCGAAGCTGAGGGTGCCGTTGTCGTAGCTGGCCTCGACGCTGGCGCCGGTGTCGTTGCAGGTGACGCTGAAGCCGCCGCTGGACGAGTAGCTGACGGTGTAGTCGCTGCTGCCGAGGGCGCTGACATCGTCGCTGAAGGTGGCCGAGAACGTGGCATCGCCGGTATTTCCGGTATTGCCGTAGACCACCGGGTCGGCCACCGAGAAGAAGTCCGTGCCGGCATCGCCATTGAGATCGATGCCCTGCGCCTGGAGGCTGTTGAAGGACTGGGTCAACGATACCGCGATCAGCCCCAACTGGTTCTGCACCTGGGTCAGGGTGGTATTGCGGAACTCCAGCAGGCCGCCGAGGGAGCCGCCGTCGAAGGTGCTGTCACTCAGGGCAACGCTGTTGCCGGCGGCATCCACGTAGCTGATCGACACCTGGCTGGCATCGCTGGCGGACGCGCTGGTGTCCAGCTCAAAGCTGTCGTTGCCGGACACCAGGGCCATGCCGTTGCCGAGGGCGACGGTGTAGCTGCCGTTGCCCTGCACCGTGACATCCACGTCCACCAGCTCGCTGAGCTGGCTGACCAGGCGATCGCGCTGGTCGAGCAGGTCGTTGGAGGTGCCGCCCAGCGCCGAGGACAGGCTGATCTGCTTGTTCAGCGTGGCAATCTGCGAACTCAGGTCGTTGATCTGGCTGACCTGGTCAGCGATCTGGTTGTTCACGTCGTCGCCCATGGCCGAGAGGTAGCTGCCCAGCTGGTTGAACTGGCTGGCCAGGGTCTGCGCCGCGCCCACCACCTCTTCCCGCGCCGCCGTATCGCTGGCGTCGGAGGTGAGGGTCTGGATCGCCGAGAAGAAGCTCTGCATCAGGGTATCGAGGCTGGCATCGCTGTCCGCCAGCAGGCTGTCGATCTGGTCGACCTGGGTCTGCTGGGTGGACAGCGCGCTTTCCGCGCTGATGGAGGCATTGAGCTGGGTGGTGACGAACTGGTTGTACTGGCGGGCGACGCTGGAGATGGTCACGCCGCTGCCCGAAGCAGACTCGCTGAAAGTCGCCACCTGGCGGCTGTAGCCGTCGGTGTAGGCGTTGGTGGTGTTGTTGCTGCTGGTGGTCAGGGCGATCTGTGCCGCGCTGAGGCCACTGACGCCAATGGAAACGATGCTCATCGGTTAGCTCCTGGGCTGCATGTTGCGCAACATCGGCCTGGCGAAAGGGCGTCTTGACCCGTTGCTGAAAAAATAAAGGCTGAATACCGGGCATGGATATCTACACATCTCGGTCAAGGACAACGCGGACCCTGTGGGAGCTGGCTTGCCAGCGATGACGTCGGTGAAGTCACTACCGCTATCGCTGCGGTTCGGCGCTCCGACAAGCCAGCTCCCACAGAGTCCGCGTAGCTCTCTCAACCTCTGTAGGAACAGCCAAATCAATAGTCCTTCACAACCCCGGCGTAGGCAGCGGGCCGATGGTGGCCATCACCGCGATCAGCTTGTCGGCGTAGCGCGGGTCGGTGGCATACCCGCCCTGCTGCAGGGCCTGCGCCGCCTGGGCGCTGTCCGTCGCCGTGCGGGCGCCGGCATAACCGGGACGACTGCGAATCAGCCGGGCATAGTCGTCGAAGGCGGCTTCCAGGCTGGGGTACACGCGGAAACTCTCTTCCTGCTTCTGCGCCTCGTCGCCGACATACTCGGTGGTCATGACACGCGTGCTCTCGCCCTCCCAACGACCACCCGCCTTGATGCCGAACAGGTTGTGGCTGTCCGCGCCGCTGGCAGTGGTGATGCGCCGCCGGCCCCAGTCGGTTTCCAGGGCGGCCTGGGCCAGGATCAGCTCGGCGGGCACGCCACTGCTGCGTTCGGCACGCTGCGCGGGGCCGGCCAGGCGATTGACGAAATCCTCGACATGGGCCGCACGGTCGCTGTCGTCGGTACTGACCGCATGGCGCTTCCACGATTCGAAGGCCGGGCTCTGCCGCGACAGGCTGGCGAACGGCGACTCGGCCGCCGGCGCCGCCTGCGTCCTTCCCGCCAGCCCCTTGGTCAAGTGCTCGGCCAGCCCCATGCCGCGCGTCGCCAGGGCCTGCGCCCACTGCTGGTCGAGCAGTTCGGTGTAGAGCTCGGTCTGCGAGTCGCTGGACATCTCCGACTTGGGAATCGCCGCGCGCATGCTCTTGAGCATGCTCTGCAGGAACAGCGCCTCGAACTGCCGCGCCGCCTCCTTCAACCCCGCCTCGCCGTCACGCCCGGCCTGGCTGCGCAGGCGCTGCAGGCCCTGCACATCGAGGGCGAAACCCGCCGCGCCGTCGGCCACGCTCATCAGATGATCTCCAGTTCGGCGCGCAGCGAACCCGCCGCCTTGAGCGCCTGCAGAATCACCATCAGGTCCTGGGGCGTGGCGCCAAGGGCGTTGAGGCCCTTGACCACGTCCATCAGGTCGGCGCCGCCTTCCACCACGTGCAGGGCGCGGGCCTGGGTCTCGATGGTGATGCTGCTGTTGGAGGTGACGGCCGTCTGCCCGCCGCTCAGGGCGCCCGGCTGGCTGACGGTATTGGTGGTGTCGATGGTCACCGACAGGTCGCCGTGGGCGACGGCGGCGCGGAACAGCTTCACCGAGCCATTGAGCACCACCGAGCCGGTGCGCGAATCGAGGATGACCTTGGGCCGCGCGTGCATCGGCAGCACTTCCAGGCTGTCGATGCGGGCCATGAAGTTGACCCGCTCGTTGGCCGACAGCGGTCCCTGGATCTGCACCAGCCCACCGTCCACCGCCGAGGCCACGGTGTTGCGCATTTCCGTGTTGATCGCGAACACCACCCGCTGCGCCGTGGCCGGATCCGGCTCGCGCAACTGCAGCTCCAGCAGGCCACGGTCGGCCCCCAGCGCCAGCGGCACCGTATGCTCCACCACCGCGCCACGGGGTATGCGCCCGCCGGCCAGCTGGTTGATCTGCACGCTGCTGCCATTGGCCGCCGCCCCCGCGCCACCCACCAGCAGGTTGCCCTGGGCCATGGCGTAGACATCGCCATCGGCGCCCTTCAGCGGCGTCATCAACAGGGTGCCGCCGCGCAGGCTGCGGGCGTTGCCGATGGACGAGACGACGATATCGATGTGCTGCCCCGGCCGGGTCAGGGGCGGCAGATCGGCGGTGACGATCACCGCGGCGATATTGCGCATCTGCATGTTGGCGTTGGCCGGCAGCGTCACGCCCAACTGCGAGAGCATGTTGGTCAGGCCCTGTTCGGTGAACGGGCTCTGGGTGGTCTGGTCGCCGGTACCGTCGAGCCCGACCACCAGGCCGTAGCCCACCAGGTCGTTGCTGCGGATCCCGGCGAAGTCGGCGATATCGCGGATCTGCTCGGCCTGGGCCAGCGGGCCCGACAGCAGCGCGCAGGCGCCGAGCAGGACGCGGAAGAACGGGAACAGGGCCATGATTCACTCGCTAGAAAGGCGACAGGTTGAGCAGCACGCGATGCAGCCAGCCCATCCGTTGCGCTTCGTTGATGTAGCCCTCGCCGACGTACTCGATGCGGGCCAGGGAGACCTGGGTCGAGAGCACGGTGTTCTCGCCGGTGATGGTGCGCGGGTTGACCACCCCGGAGAACCGGATGAACTCGGTGCCCTGGTTGATTGCGATCTGCTTGTCGCCGCGTACCCGCAGGTTGCCGTTGGGCAGCACTTCCATGACCGTCACCGAGATGGTGCCGGTGAACGAGTTGTTGGCCCGCGAGCCACCGCTGCCGGCGAACTCGTTGTCGGTGGAGGCATTGAGTCCGTAGTTGCCCACCTGGGAATCACGGCTGGACTTGGTGGCGAACGCCAGCCCGATACTCCCGCTGCGGTCGGCATTGGAGGACGAGGTCTTGCTGGCGCTGACCTGCTCGTTGAGCTCGACGGTCAGGGTATCGCCGACCATGCGCGGGCGACGGTCCTCGAACAGAGGCTGCGGGCCGCGCCGGCCCTGGTAGATCGAGCCATTGGCCAGGCGCGGCGGCGGCGACGGCACATACATCGACTCGTCGGCCACCACCGGCTCCCGCGCCAGTTGCCCGCAACCCGACAGCAGCGCGGCCACGAGCAGCAGTGACAGCGGATGCCAGGTCATAGCTGGGCCAGGCGCTGGAGCATCTCGTCCGAGGTCTCCACCGACTTGCTGTTGATTTCGTAGGCGCGCTGGGTCTGGATCATGCCGACCATTTCCTCCACCACGTTGACGTTGGAGGTTTCGACATAGCCCTGGCTCAGGGTGCCGCCGCCGTTCAGGCCCGGGGTGGTCTCTGTGGGCGCGCCGGAGGCGTCGGTCTCCAGGTAGAGGTTCTGGCCGATGCTCTGCAGGCCGGCGTTGTTGATGAACAGCGCCAGGTTGAGCTGGCCCACCTGGGTCGAGGTGGAGCTGCCCGGCTGGGTCACCGAGACGATGCCGTCGGAACTGATGGTGACCGAGGTGGCGTTGGCCGGGATGGTGATGCCGGCGGTGAGCTTGTAGCCGTTGGAACTGACCATCTCGCCGTTGGCGTCGAGCTGGAAGCTGCCGTCGCGGGTGTAGGCGGTGGAACCGTCGGGCATGTCCACTTCGAAGAAGCCGAGGCCGTTGATCGCCAGGTCCTTGGAGCTGCTGGTCTGCTCCAGGTTGCCCTGGGTGTGCAGGCGCTCGGTGGCCACCTGGCGCACCCCGGTGCCGACCTGCAAGCCGGACGGCAAGTGGGTGTCGGTGCTGCTCTGCGCGCCCGGCTGGCGCACGTTCTGGTAGACGAGGTCCTCGAACACCGCCCGCGAGCGCTTGAAGCCGTTGGTGCTGACGTTGGCCAGGTTGTTGGCGATCACGTCGAGCTGGTCCTGCTGGGCTTCGAGGCCGGTCTTGGCCGTCCACAGCGATCTGATCATCGAGAGGTTCCTGTTGGTTCGGCGCCGGCTCAGCCCTGAAGGGACAGCAGGGCGTTGGCGCTCTTGGCGTTTTCGTCGGCGGTGCTGATGGCCTTCATCTGCATCTCGTAGCGGCGGGCGTTGTCGATCATCGCCACCATGGCGCTGGTGGGGCTGACGTTGCTGCCCTCCAGCGCGCCGGGAGCGAGGCGCAGGCTGTCGTCGGCGGCCAGGCTGCCGCGATTGCCGTTGGCATCGGCGGGCTGGCGGAACAGGCCGTCGCTGCCGGCTTCCAGCTCGCCCGGCAGGGCCGCGACCAGCTTGAGCTTGCCCACCGGACTCAAGCCGCGCGGCTCCATGCCCAGCTCACGGACGCTGATAGTGCCGTCGCTGCCGATGCTCACTTCGCTGCCCAGCGGCACGCTGAGTGGCCCGCCATCGCCGATCACCGGCAGGCCGGCCACGGTCACCGCGCCCTCGCTGTCCACCTGCAGGTCGCCGCGCCGGGTATAGGCTTCCTGGCCGTCGCTGCCCTGCACCGCGAGCATCGTGTCGCTGCCCAGGGCCACGTCGAGGTTGCGCCCGGTGTGGGTGATCGGCCCTTCGCTCCAGTCCACGCCGGCGCCCTGCGCACTGACCGAGACCCGCGTCGGCAAGCCCTCGCCGGCCACAGGCGCGGCCTCCATGCGCACCAGTTGCGCACGGAAGCCCGGGGTGACCACGTTGGCCAGGTTGTTGGCCACCACCGCCTGCTGTTCCAGTGCCTGGTCGGCCCCGCTCATGGCGGTGAAGAGCATCCGGTCCATGGCATCAGTTACCGATGTTCACGGCTTGCTGCAGCACTTCGCTCTGCGCCGTCACCGACTTGGCGTTCGCCTGGAAATTGCGCTGGGCGACGATCAGGGCGACCAGCTCGGCGGTCAGGTCGACGTTGGAATCCTCGGTGGTGCCGGCGAGGATCGAACCCAGCGAACCGCTGCCCGCCACGCCCAGCAAGGCCTGCCCGGACGAGCTGGTGGCCAGCCAGGTGTTGTTGCCATTGGACTTCAGGCCGTTCTCGTTGGCGAAGGTCGCCAACTGGATCTGCGCGATGTCCTGGGTCTGGTCGTTGGAATAGGTCGCGACCACGGTGCCGGTGTCGTCGATGCTGAAGCTCACCAGGCTGCCCGAGGTGTAGCCGTTCTGGTCGATGTCGGTGATCGAGAAGTCGTTGCCGAACTGGGTGGAGCCGGTCAGGTCCAGCTCGATGGACATCTGCGCGGCGCCATTGGCCGGATCGTAGGTGTAGGTGCCGCTGGCGCCGCTGGTGATCAGGCCGCTGGAGTTGAAGGCCACGGTCTGGGTTTCGCTGAGCACATTGCCGTCGATGGCGGTGTGCACGTCCCAGGTGTTCTCGGCGGACTTGGTGAAGTACAGCGTCGAGGTGTGGCTGTTGCCCAGCGAGTCGTAGATCGTGGCGGTAGTCGAGTACGAGTAGGTCGAGGCGTCGGTGGCGTCGAAGGTCGCGGTGATGATGTCTTCGCTGGAATCCAGGTTCAGCGAGGCGTCCAGCTCGGTGCTGGCGCTGGCCGCCATGCCGCTGGTGGGAATCTGGATCACGCCGTTGGTGCCCAGCAGCTGGTCGCCCGAGGCGTTCACCAGGTAGCCCTCGGTAGTCAGGGTCAGCTGGCCGTTGCGCGAATAGACGGTCTGGGTGCCGTCGGTGAAGGTGAAGAAGCTCTCGCCGTTGATCGCCAGGTCGAGGCTGTTGTCGGTGGTGGTCAGGCTGCCGGCGCCGAAGTTCTGCACCACCCCCGATACCGTGGTGCCCAGGCCCACGTCGGCATCGGCGTAGACGTCGGCGAACTGCACGGTCGAGCTCTTGAAGCCGACGGTCTGCGAGTTGGAGATGTTGTTGCTGACCACGTTCAGGTCGGTGGATGCGGCGGTCAGGCCGCTCAGCGCTTGGGAAAAGCCCATGGGTGTTCTCCAGATGAACGAGTGGGGGTCACAGCACCAGCTTGATGTCGCCGAGGCCGACGTTGTCGTTGACCCCGCCGAGGTCGAGGGCGACCTGGTTGCTGCTGTCGGTGGTCACGCCGGTGACCAGGGCGTACTTCAATGCCGTGGCGGTCACCGCACTGCCGTCGCTGCTGGCGCTGACGCTGAACGTGTAGCTGCCATCGGCGGCGGTGCTGCCGTCGTCGAGGGTGGCGTTCCAGGTGAGCGACTGGGTGCCGGCGCTCATGTCGCCGACGTCGAGGGTGGCGACCACGGTGCCGCTGCTGTTCTTGATGGTCACGCTGACGTCGTCGGCGTCACTGGCCAGGGTCACGCCGAAGGTAGTGGCGCTGCCGTCCGCGACCTGGATGCCGTTGCCCTCGATCAGCACGCCATTGCCCACCAGCGCCGAGGCCTGCAGGGTTTCCGCGGCGCTGATCTGGCTGGAGATGCCTTCGAGGGTGGTGGTCACGTTCTCGATGCTGCTGATGGTGCTGATCTGCGCCAGCTGGGTGACCATCTCGCTGTTGTCCAGCGGGTCGGTCGGGTCCTGGTTCTGCAACTGGGTGGTCAGCAGGGTGAGGAACTCGTCCTGCAGTTCCGCTGCGCTGGAGCTTGCGCTGGTGTCGCTGCTGCTGTTCATGGTCGCGAGGACCGAACTGGCGATGGTGCTGGTCATGTCTTATGCCTCGCCCAGGGTCAGGGTCTTGATCATCAGTTCCTTGCTGGTGGCCATGACCTCGACGTTGGCCTGGTACGAGCGCGACGCCGAGATCATGTTGACCATCTCGCCCACCGGCTCGACGTTGGGCATGGTCACGTAGCCCGCGTCGTCGGCCAGGGGATCGCCGGGGCGGTATTCCTGGCGCAGCGGCGAGTCGTCGCTGACCACCTTGCTGACCCGCACGCCGCCGATGTCACTGCCGCCCTGGTACTGGCTTTCGAACACCACCTGGCGCGCGCGGTAGGCCTCGCTGTCGGGGCCGCTGGTGGTGTCGGCGTTGGCCAGGTTGCTGGCGGTCACGTTCATCCGCTCGGACTGGGCGCTGAGCGCCGAGCCGGCGATATCGAAGATGCTGAACATGGACATGCGGTAATCCCCGGGATTATTCGGCCTGCATCGCGGTCTTCAGCGATTGCAGGCGGTTGGTCAGGAAGGTCAGGCTGGCCTGGTAGCGGACGCTGTTGTCGGCGAACTGGGCGCGCTCGCGGTCCATGTCCACGGTGTTGCCGTCGAGGCTGGGCTGGTCGGGCACGCGGTACAGCAGCTCGCGGCTGGCGCCGGCAGCGGATGAGGCGCGCAGGTGACGATCGGAGGTGGTGGCCAGGCTCATGCCACGCAGGCTCTTGTCTTCGCTCAGCGAGCTCGCCAGCTCGGCAGCGAAATCGAAATCCCGCGCGCGGAACTGCGGCGTATCGGCGTTGGCGATGTTGTTGGCCAGCACCTGCTGGCGTTCGGCGCGCAGGCTCATGGCGTCCTGCTGGAAGCGCAGCTCGTTGTCGAGTTTGTCGATCATGTCCGCGGGCCCGTGGGTCTATGACGGCCAGCAGGTTAGTGGTCGCAGGCAAAGGGCAAAGGCCGGAACAGACGACGATTTTCCGAGCAATTCGAGCTTTGCCCGTTCGCCCGGCTGCCTAGAATGCTCCGCCTGAATCCCTGCCAGAGGCGCTGCGCGGTGCCAGGATCAATTCCCCGTCAGGCCCTGTGCCTGCTGCTCTGCGTGCTGCCAATGCTGGCCGCCGCCGACGACTTGCAGGCACGGGTCCGGCAGTTGCTGGAGAAGGGCCTGCCCGCCGGCAGCCACCTGACCACGCTGGACATCGGCCAGCCGGCGGCGCGAATCCGCGACTGTGGCGATCCTCGACCCTGGCTCGTGCATCCAGGTCGGCTGCCGGTGGGGCGAGTGGCGGTGGGCGTGAGCTGCGGCGCAGAAGAAGGCGTGCTGGGTTACCTGCAAGTGCGGGTCGGTGCACAGGGCAACTATGTGGTCAGTTCCCGCCGCATCGACGCGGGCGAAGTGATCGCCGCCGACATGCTGGTGCGCCAGCGCGGCGCCCTGGAGGACCTGCCCAGGGACAGCGCGCCGGGCGTCGAGCCATTGCTCGGGCGCCAGGCTGCGCGGGCCATCGCCCGCGGCGCGGTGGTCACGCTCAAGGGCGTGCGCGAACGCTGGCTGGTGGAGCGCAATGGCCGGGTCTCGCTGCGCTCGCAAGGCAACGGTTTCAGCCTCAGTCGCGAGGGCAAGGCGCTGGACAACGGCAACCTGGGCAGCAGCGTGCGCTTCGTCGGCAACGACGGGCGGATGTTCGAGGCCCAGGTGGTCGGCAAGAACGAATTGCTGCTGCGTCACTGATTTTTTTCGTCGAAACCCCCTCACCGGCCAAAGGTGGCCCTCGCCGGTGCCGATAGTGGGGTTCATCACAGCCAACGAAGCCTGCCATCGTGAACATCACCAATACGCCGATCACCCCGCCCCTTCCCCCCGCCGACAGCGAGCTGCCCGGCACCGGCGCCACCCGCGCGCTGCCCGAGGACCTGGACCTGAGCCAGGACGACGCGGTGCAGTTGTCCCAGGTCAGCAGCCTCGGCGACACCGACGCCTCGGCGGCGGTCGACCTGGAAAAGGTCGCCGCGCTGCGCCAGGCCATTGCCGGCGGCAGCTTCCAGGTCGATGCCGAGGCCATCTATGACGGCCTGGTGGCCGATGCCCGGGAAATGTTGAGCAGCGCGCCGACCTGAACGCTGGCGCGCCCGGTTCGTGTTGAGAATGGAGTGTTCATGAGTCTGGACAGGCATTTGGATCTGCAGCACCAGGTGGTCGAGCAGTTGTTGCAGCTGCTGGAGCAGGAGCGCCTGGCCCTGGCCCAGGCGCGGGTCGACGCCGAGCGCCTGCGCGAGCTGGTGGCGGGCAAGCAGGCGGCGCTGCTGCGCCTGGAACAGCTGGAGGCGATGCGCATCGGCGCGCAACTGAAGCTGGGTTACGGGCCGGGGCGCGAGGGTGCGTTGCGCGCGGCGCGGGCAGCGGATTGCCTGGCGACCTGGCAGCGCTTGCGGCGCTCGGCATTGCGCGCGCGGGCGTTGAACCGGATCAATGGCGAGGCGGTGAGCCAGCGCCTGAAGGGGAACCAGCAGATCCTCGACTTTCTCGATCGCGTCACGGCGGATCGCTTGTACGGGCCGAACGGGAGGCCGTTGCCAAGTCTGTGATGGCGGCTGCTCCCGACCTATTCCCCGCCCCGCCGGAACCCGTTCGGCGACTGCCCCGTCAGCCGCCGGAAAAACCGCGAGAAATAGGCCGGGTCAGCGAACCCCAGCTGGTCCGACACCTGCGCAACGGTCATGTTCGTGTAGACCAGGTTGCGCCGCGCCTCCAGCAACAGCCGCTGGTGGATGATCTGCAACGCGGTCTGCCCCGCCAGCTGGCGGCACAGGTTGTTCAGGTGCACCGCCGACATGCCCAGGCGATGGGCGAAGGTCTCCACCGTCAGGTGCTCGCGGTAATGCTGCTCCACCAGCTTGATGAAGCCTCCCAGGTACTGCCGGTTGCGCTCGTCCCGACCACTCGGCGCCCGGTTCTGCTGGCGGCAGCGACTGATCCACACCATCAGCACGTTGACCAGCGAGCCGAGCACCAGGTCGCGTGACAGGGCACTGCCTTCGTACTCCCGGAGCAAGGCCGCGAACAGGGTATCGATGTACCCGCGATCCTCCCCCAGCGGATAGCAGCCCGCCGACGCCAGCGGCGCGCCAAGCCGGGCCTCAAGCTGCGCCACCAGTGGCGCGCCGAGGCTCAGCACATAGCCTTCGATGTCCTCGGAAAACTGGAAGCCGTGCACGCACAGTGGCGGCGTGACCTGGATCGAAGGCTCGACGATCTCGCCCCGGCGCCCCTCCACGTCCACCACCGCCTGGCCACGCTGCACGTAGAGCAACTGGTACAGGTCGGCATGCCGGTGCGGCTTGATCTCCCAGTGGTGCAGGCTGCTGCGCTGGGGAATCGATTCGCAGTGCAGCAGGTCCGGGGTCGGCCAGGCCTGGCTTTCGCCATACAGCTTGAAGACGGGAACAGCGGGATCCTTCATGGGCGGACACCACGGACGGGACAGGAAGGGGCGATAATCGGACACATTTTGCAAAAGTGCAATTTACCCACAGTAAATCACCTTCTATTCGACTGGCGGCAGGCAAAAAATACAGGAGCGCGCAGACCTCAAACGTCCAGAACGAGACAAGAACAATGAAAACTCAGGTTGCCATCATCGGCGCAGGTCCGTCCGGCCTGCTGCTCGGCCAGTTGCTGCACAAGGCCGGCATCGACAACATCATCATCGAACGCCAGGCCCCGGACTACGTGCTCGGCCGCATCCGTGCCGGCGTGCTGGAACAGGGCACCGTCGACCTGCTCCGGGAAGCCGGGGTCAGCGCGCGGATGGACGCCGAAGGGCTGGTCCATGACGGCGTGGAACTGGTGTTCGACGGCAAGCGCGTGCCCATCCACCTGAGCGAACTCACCGGCGGCAAGCGCGTGATGGTCTACGGCCAGACCGAAGTCACCCGCGACCTGATGGAAGCCCGCAGCGCGCCGATCATCTACTCGGCGAGCGATGTCCAGCTCCATGAGCTCAAGGGCGAGCGCCCCTGGGTGACCTTCGAGAAGGATGGCCAGCGCCAGCGCATCGACTGCGACTACATCGCCGGCTGCGACGGCTTCCACGGCGTGTCGCGCAAGACCATCCCCGAAGGCGTGCTGACCGAGTACGAGCGGGTCTACCCGTTCGGCTGGCTGGGCTTGCTGTCCGACACCCCGCCGGTCAACGAAGAGCTGATCTACGCCCAGCACGAGCGCGGCTTCTCCCTGTGCAGCCAGCGCTCGTTGACACGCAGCCGCTACTACCTGCAGGTGCCGCTGAGCGACAAGGTCGAGGACTGGAGCGACGAGCGCTTCTGGGACGAACTCAAGGCCCGCCTGCCGGAAGACGTCGCCGCGCGCCTGGTCACCGGCCCGTCGCTGGAAAAGAGCATCGCGCCGCTGCGCAGCTTCGTGGTCGAGCCGATGCAGTACGGCAAGCTGTTCCTGGTCGGCGACGCCGCCCATATCGTCCCGCCCACCGGGGCCAAGGGCCTCAACCTGGCGGCGTCGGACGTCTGCTACCTGTACCGCATCCTGGTCAAGGTCTACCGCGAGGGCCGCACCGACCTGCTGGAGAAATACTCCGAACTGGCCCTGCGCCGGGTGTGGAAAGGCGAACGCTTCAGCTGGTTCATGACCAACCTGCTGCATGATTTCGACGGCGAGAAGGACGCCTGGGACCGCAAGATGCAGGAGGCCGACCGCGATTACTTCCTAAGCTCCACCGCAGGGCTGGTGAATATTGCCGAGAACTATGTGGGCTTGCCGTACGAAGAGGTGTGCTGAGGCCGGAGCGACGAAAAAAGGGGCCGGCTCTGCAGCGGCCCCTTTAATGAGTGCTCCCCCCAGGCAACTTCGTCGGCACACCGAGCAATTCCGGGGGGACGGCCCGCTAACGCCTGTTCTAGAAGCACTGCGGCCCCTCATTCGCAACTACGGCTTTTTGACGTCAATTCGAGCGAATTGGTCTGTCACGAATTGACGCAGAAATCATTTTGCCATTAGTGTTGCTCGGTTTTTCGGTATTGAAATCAAGATACCGGATGGATTCGGATTAGAGACTAGGTAGGTCTTCAAGGATGCGTGGAGTATTGCTGCGTAGCGGGAGAAGTGAAGACTTCACCGCATTGGGTGAGACTGGCCAACCCGTTTATCGTGCTGCGCTGCAGATTCGCGAGGCGATTCGGCGCAAGTATCCGCAATACCCGGAACTGGTCGAGCACCTGGCCATTCCGCAAAGCGACGAACGAGGCAGCACCCTCGACTGGTACAGCGAACGCCCAGGCGACGTGATTCCGTGGACCAGCGCCACCGAGGAAGAACGCACCCCTGCCCGTGCCCAACTGGAACTCCTCCAGGCGCGCATCAACGACCTTAGCAACAACCTGCTCGGCCTCGACGCCAGCGGCCAACCCCTGGCCGGCGCCCGCAATGCTGCCCAGGGCGACAGCACGGTGTTCGGCAAGCTGCTGACCTGCGTGGTGCCCTTCCCCGATGAAAATTATGTGTACCTGGTCGATGGCCGTCCGGTCCTGACCTTCTGGGGCTTTGTCCATGCCGGCGCCGAGCGCAGCCGCGAGCCCCTGCATTGTCTGTATCCGAAGGTGACCAAGGCTGCGGAACCGCCTCTGGCCCCTCCAGCACCAACACCCGTACCACCACCGGCCCCTGCACCGGCACCCGTTGCGGTCACGCCATCAGCACCGTGGTGGCGCCGCTGGTGGTGGCTACCGCTGTTGCTCCTGCTGCTTCTGTTGCTGCTGTTCGGCCTGCGCAGTTGCGCCCCGGGGCTCATTCCCGGCCTCGGCAACATCGACCTGAACAAACCCGACGGTCCGGTGCTGATGCCGGACCACACCGGCAACGGCTGGGGCAGGCCAGGCAGCGGCAACGGCTCCACTGGTCCGGGCACTGGCTCGGGTAGCGCCCCGGATGGCTCGGGCAGCGCTGGCTTGCCACAGGATGGCCAGATTCCGGGCAACGACTCCGGTCCGTCGGCCCCTGCGCCGTCGCCCGACGAGAAAACCCCGCAGGACACCACCGCTCCCGAGACGCCGGCCCCCGAACCGGCACCGGCTCCTGAACCTGCACCCGAGCCGCAGCCAGAGCCCACTCCGCCAACGCCCGCACCGCCGAAGCTGCCGGAAGAGCAGAAAGCACCGGCCAATGCACAGAACCTGCTGAGCATCCCGCCGGACGTCGCCAACGGCACCGCCGATTTCCTCAACGGCGACTATGCCGGTGCAGGCATCCAGGAAGTGGGCACCGGCAAGCCGCTGCGCCTGAAGTACGACTTCAAGGACGGCAAGGGCCAGGCCGTGGTCAGCCGTTCCGACGGGGTGAAGTGCCAGGCGCCGGTAGCGGCCGCGATGAACCAGGGCCAGTTGTCGATCAACAGCGCGGGCCAGGCGGCCTGTGCCGACGGCAGCAGCTACGACCTCCCGCAGGTGAACTGCAAACCAGGCGCATCAGGCGTCGCTGACTGCTCCGGCAACTACGGTGCCGAAGCCTTCCCGATGCTGATGAAACAAGCCGGTCAATAACACGAGAAACGCAGACGATGTTGCCCGAAATCACCCAGTTCGAAGAAACGGTCACGCTGGTCAGCGATACCGGCATTCAATTCATGGATTTCGCCCTGCGTCTCGGCCCGGATGGCGAGCAGGCCGGCAAGTTCGTGCAGTTGAACAACGGCATGGTGCCGACGCGGCTGCTGTGGTCCCGCGAGTACAAGGACTTCTACGAGCCGGAGCCGGACAAGGTGGTCCAGGTGGAGTTCGACACCACCGACGACAACCATTTCCGCGTGCCGATGGAAGACAGCCTGAAGCTGTTCGACGGCATCTGGCTGCCGCTGCCGTTCCTGCGTTTCATGCCGCCCAATCGCTTCGACGAGGGCCCGAACAACTGGTCGCGGATGCGCCTGGTCAAGCTGCCGCAGCCGGATGTGGACGGCAATACCCACCGCCTGACCCTGGCCTTCGACAGCCGCATCATGCCGACCGTCGCCGGCTCCGCCTACCTGGCGCCGAACGAGGACGACGTACGCTCCGGCGTGGCCTTCAAGCTGGCCACCAGCGCCCGTGAATACGGCTGGTTCCTGACCCATGTGTGGATTCGCGAGTGGATCGCCGAACTGTACGTCGAGGCTCGCGCCGAGTGGACCCGCGAACGTCGCGACCGCGACCTGCAGGGCAACCGCCACATCGCCCACTACCTCAACGTGCTGAGCCTGCTGCGCCGCCCGGTCCCGGCCGAGCAGAGCACCGAGAAACCCAAGGTCGAGATCCCCGAGCTCAAGGTCATCGCCAACGAAACCCAGGGCGTGGTCAAGCCGATCCCGGTGGACCTGGTACTGGACGTCGGCAACTCGCGCACCTGCGGCATTCTCATCGAGGACCACGGCCAGTCCGGCTCGGGCCTGAAGAACAACTACGTGCTGCAACTGCGCGACCTGAGCGATCCGGAAAAGGTCTACGACACCGCCTTCGAAAGCCGCGTGGAATTCACCCAGGCCTATTTCGGCAAGGATCACTGCTCGGTCAAGAGCGGCCGCCACAACGCTTTCCAGTGGCCGACCATCGCCCGCGTCGGCGCCGAGGCCGGACGCCTGGCCGGCCGCCGCCGCGGCACCGAAGGCTCGACCGGGCTGTCCAGCCCGAAACGCTACCTGTGGGACGAGAAGCCCTACGGCCACGGCTGGCGCTTCAACACCGCCTACGTCAAGTCCGACAAGGAGCCGCTGGCCACTGCCGCGCCGTTCTCGCACCTGATCAACGAGCTCGGCCAGGCCCTGTACCTGCCGCCGAAGAACGACATGCCGGTGTTCACCCCGCGCTACTCGCGCAGTAGCCTGATGACCTTCATGCTCGCCGAGGTGGTCACCCAGGCCCTGACCCAGATCAACAGCCCGGCCCAGCGCTCGCGCCAGGGCCACGCCCGGGTGCCGCGCCAGCTCAACAGCATCACCCTGACCGTGCCGCCGGGCATGCCGCAGGCCGAGCGCAGCATCCTCAGCAACCGCCTGTACGAAGCCGTCGGGCTGGTGTGGAAGAGCCTCGGGTGGCACGCCGGCGAGAGCAACCCGTTCAAGGACAAGAGTGTGCTGCCGCGCACGCCGCTGCCGAGCATCCGCGTGGACTGGGACGAAGCCAGCTGCGGCCAGCTGGTGTACCTGTACAACGAGATCAACGAGAACTTCGACGGACACCCGGAAGAGTTCTTCGCCGCCCTGGCCCGCCCGGATCGCCAGGAACGTGACCAGATCACTCTCGCCACCATCGATATCGGCGGCGGCACCACCGACCTTGTGATCACCGACTACCGCTTCGACCGCGGCAGCAACGGCGGCACCGGCGGCCATGGGCACATCATCCCCAGCCAGCGTTTTCGCGATGGCTTCAAGGTGGCCGGCGACGACATCGTCCTCGACGTGATCCAGGAGTTCATCCTGCCGTCGTTCCGCAACGCCCTGGGCGACGCCGGCGTGAGCGCGCCGGATGCCCTGATGTCGCGCCTGTGCGGCAACGGCGATGCCACCGCGCCGGAGCGGATCCTGCGCCAGCAACTCAACCTGCAGGTCTTCGTACCGCTGGGCCTGGCCCTGCTCAAGGCCTACGAGCAGTACGACCCGGCGCAGCCCCAGCAGCCCGTGACCCAGACCTGGCGCGAGGTGCTCGGCGACACCGCGGTCAACGACGGCGTGCTGGACTTCGTCCACGCGGCGGTACGTCGCGAAGTCGGCCAGGACGGCACCCTCGACCTGCTGCAGACCGCCATCACCTTTGACCTGGCCAAGGTCCACAACGCCTTCATCGGCGGCCAGATCAACATCACCCGGGCCCTGACCGAGCTGTGCGAGGTGGTCGCCCACTATCCCTGCGACATGCTCCTGCTCACCGGCCGGCCGTCGCGCCTGCCGGGCATCCAGGCCTTCATCCGCAAGTGCATCCCGCTGCCGCCCGGACGCATCCTGCCGCTGCAGAACTACCGTACCGGCGGCTGGTATCCGTTCCACCGCAACGGCCTGATCGACGATCCGAAGAGCACCGCTTCGGTGGGCGCGATGATCTGCCTGCTGTGCTCCAAGCACAGCGTGCCGAACTTCTATTTCCGCACCGTCGAGCTCAAGCCCTACTCGATCATCAAGCACTTCGGCCCGATCGACAAAGCGGGCACCATCGCGCACAGCAACGTGGTCTACCACGACCTCAAGTCGTCCAAGGGCCGCATCGAACTGCCCATCGTCGGCGAAGGCGAGCAGCGCGGCACGCCGTGGCTGGAAATGCGTGGCGACATGCACCTGGGCTACCGCCAGCTGTCCGCCGAGCGCTGGTCGGCCTCGCCGCTGTACACCCTGCGCTTCACCCCGCGCGGCAGCGCCAGCTTCTCCACCGCCCAGGGCAAGAACGGCGAAACCCCGGTGCTGCGCATTCGCCTGGAAGTCGAAGAGCCGTCGGACCTGCTGCTGGAGCAAGGCCTGATCAGCGACAAACTGGTGATCTGCGACCTGCAAACGAACATCCAGGACGCCGATTTCGATTACGACCGGGATCTGGAGCTCTCACTCAACACCATGCCAACCGGAAGCCTGAGTGACAGCGACTATTGGCTCGACAGCGGGAACGTCAAAGGAAAATGAGCGACCTTACGCCGAAGCAACAGCAGTTGATGAATGCCTGGGGCGCCATTTACAAGGGCGCCGGCGAGGCACTGGAGTGGATCGAGCAAGTGCGCGGCAATGCCGCCAGCGTCGAGGCCGAGGCCGATGACCTGAGCCTGCGGCTGCGCAAGGCGCGCAACCAGGCCAGGAGCCTCCAGCACGCGGCGTCGACCCCCATGGGCGTCGGTTTCTTCGGCCTGTCCCAGGCCGGCAAGTCGTACCTGATTTCATCGCTTGCAGCCAACAGCGAGGGGGTTCTGGAGAGCGACTTCGGTGGCCGCACCCTGGACTTCCTCAAGCACGTCAACCCCACTGGCGGCGGCGCGGAGGCGACCGGTGTGGTCACTCGCTTCAGCCGCCGTGCGCAGCCGGCGCCGGATGCCAACTACCCGATCGAGCTGAAGATGCTCCGGGAAATCGAGCTGGCCAAGATCCTCGGCAACACCTGGTTCGAAGACTTCAACCACGACAAGACCGGTTACCAGATCACCCCGCAGCGCATCGAAGCGCTGCTGCGTGAATTCGAAGGTCAGGAAGCCGAACTGCCGCAGCCCGGGGTCGACGGCGATGATGTCGTCAGCCTGTGGGAATATCTGTCGAGCAACTACACCAAGCCACTCGCCCTGCTCGAAGACCTCTACTGGCCGCGGGTCATCAAGCTCGCACCGCGCCTGAACCTGCGCCAGCGCGCCAGGCTGCTGGCGCCGCTGTGGGGCGAGCAGGCGTTGCTGACTGAACTCTACGAGGTGCTGGCCGGCGCCCTGCAGAAGCTTGGGCATCCCGATAAGGTCTATGCCCCGCTGACCGCGTTCTTCCAGGACACGGACGAGGCGCGCTACAACATCATGGCGGTGACGATCCTCAATCGGCTCGGCACCCGTCGGGATATCCCGATCAATGTCCTGCCGTCCAAAGAGGGCAAGGTCCAGTCCGGTATCGGCATCACGGTTGCCCAGTTGGCTGCACTGACCGTGGAAATGACCTTCCGCCTGGTCAACCCGCCGAATGACGAGGTGGTGAACGAAGTCGACCTGCTGGATTTCCCCGGCTATCGCTCGCGGGACAGCTTCAGCGACATTCGCCAGGCGGCAAGCGAGCAAAGCCCGGATGAAGTCAGCCCGGTCTGGAACCTGTTCCTGCGTGGCAAGGTGGCGTACCTGTTCGAGCGCTACAGCGACGCCCAGGAAATGAATGCGCTGGTCATCTGCACCAGCAGCAAGGGCCAGAGCGAGGTGGTCAGTGTCGGCCCGGTACTGAGCAAATGGATCGAGAAAACCCAGGGCTATACGCCGAAGGAGCGCGCAGCGCGGCCGCCAGGATTGATCTGGGCGATCACCATGATGGACATCTGGCTCAGCGATACACTGGAAAAGCAGAACCGCCCGCAACGCATCGAGTCGTGCGAAAACCTGCTGAAAATGACCATCGTGGAACGTTTTGGCAATCAGGAGTGGATGAAGGACTGGTCCGGCCAGCCATTCAACAACACCTTCCTGGTGCGCAAGCCGCGCCATGCCAATTCGTTCATCGTGACCGATGACAATCGCGACGAAGTCAGCATTTCCGAACGCTATGGCGAGCATCTTGACCTGCTCGCGGCCGAGTTCAAGGTGTACCCGCACGTCGTGCGCCATGTGAAAGAGCCCGAGGAATCCTTCGCCGCAGTGATGAAGCTGAATGACGGCGGCATCAGCCGCTTCGCCTCCAGCTTCACGCCGTTCGCCGACATCGGCTTCAAGCTTTCGCGCATCGAGGAACAGTTGCACAAGTGCCGCACAGGCGTGCTCGAGAACGGCCTCTACGCCTGGCGCGAAGAGGACTTCGAGGCGCTGCTGGCGCGCAAGATGCAGAAGATCAAGTTCCTGCTCAGGCCGCTAGGGGCCGACCCCGACGTCATCAGCGAAGTGCTTCTCGCCCTGCAATTGCCCACCGAGCAGTTGCGCGAGCTGTACCTGAGCGGTGTGTACAACGTCGACGATGACGAAGAAGAGGCCGGCGAAGCCGAGCCGGCGTTCACCGCGCCCGCCAACAAGGCACCGGCGATCGACTTCGATTTCGACGACTTCCACGACGACGCGCCAGCGCCGGCTTCAGCACCAGCCGCCAAGCCGCTGGCCAGGCGCCTGAACGCCGAGCAGCGCTTTGCCCGTGCGGCGCTGAAGGCGTGGATCAAACACATGCGCGAAATCGGCAACCAGCCCCAGCGCCTGGTCAGCCTGCGCATGACCCGCGAGCTGATGGACGGCCTGGTCGAAGAACTGGTCAGCGCCGCACGGCGCCCGGCCCTGCTCGAACAACTGGACGCGGCAGTGACCCGGCGCATCATCGGCGGTGCTCGCCGCGACCAGCTGGTGCAGCGCCAGGTGCTGGAGGTGCAACTGGTGATGCGCGATTTCCTGTCGTGGTTCGGCCTGCTGGGCAAACCGCTCGAACAGCGGCCAGCGCGCATGCAGGGCACCAGGGGCCCGGTGTTCGACTTCTACGGCAAGGTTGCCGTGGGCGATCTGCCGGACTTGCCGGAGGAGCCTTCGCATCAGGAGCAGCGCTTCCATATGGACTGGCTGTCCAGCCTGGCATGGCTGATCAAGGAGAACGCCAAGAGCGGCTCCGATCCGGAAATCACCACCGAGCAGCGGCGCCAGCTGGCCGTCCTGCTCAACACTTTTGAAGCGAGTCGAGCGTAATGGGTATCAGAGTCGATGTGCTGCCGCTGGACGTGAACACGCCAGGCCATGGCGTGCTGCGGATCACCGGCTGGGAGGGTTCCAGCGAGGGCCTGCAATGTTCCCTGCAAAGCAGCCAGACCCAGAAGTTCCTGCACGAGGGCGGACAGTGGAACGATGTCGCCCACTGGTTCCCCCTGGACGGCATGAGTGCTGCCGAGGGCGGCGCGATCGAGACCCGTATCGGTCCGAACCTGATCAACCCGCTGCTGCAGGCCAGCGGCACGGCGAACTTCCGTATCGAGGTCAGCCAGCCGGCTACCGGCCAGTCCGAAGTGCACATGGTCCGCCTCAATCCGACGCTGATCGCCTCGGCTGAGCTCAACTCGCCGATCCCGACACCTCCCGAACCAACGCCACCGCCCGCACCGACGCCACCGCCGCTACCGCCCAAGGTCGAGACTCCACCAGCGCCCGAACCCAAGGGCGAGCCTGCACCGCCGCCTGCCCCCGAGACCCCGGTCGAGCCAACAATCGTGCCCGAGCCGGTGGTACTGCCCCCGCCAGGTAAACCGGGCAACCGCTGGCTGCTGCCGCTACTGCTCCTGGTGTTGCTGGCCGTGATCGCCGCCGGCGCCTGGTGGTGGTTCAACAAGCAGGACCCGGCCCCCGTAGTGGACGAGCCGGTACCGGCACCCACCCCGGCGCCAATCCCGGAAACCACGGCGGCGCTCCCTTGCACCCTGGAAAGCATGCAGAGCCAGCCGGAGCTGGCCTTCGTCCAGGCCTGCATCCAGAACAAGCCGGACAGCACCACGCTGCTCGAAGTGATCAAGCAGGCCAAGGCCAACAACCACTGCGGCGTGGCCCAGCGGCTGTACGCCAACCGTGCGCAGGCCGGCGACATCGAGATCGCCAGCGCCTATGCCCACGAGTACGACCCCAAGTACCACCAGGCCAGCGAGTGCTTCAAGGCACCGGACAACGCCACTGCCGCGTACTGGTACGAGACCATCCTCGGCTTCGATGAAAACAACGCCGAGGCCAAAGCACGCTTCGAGGAGCTCAAGCCATGAACCTGCGCGGCCTTGGCGCCGCCCTGCTGGCCCTGAGCCTGAGCCCGGCCCTGCAGGCGGCGGACAAACCGCTGCTGCAGGACGGCAAGAAGACCCTGTTCCAGCGCGTCCTGACCACCCCGAGCTGCAAACTCAGCAGCGCTGCCGGGGGCGCAGCCGGGACCGCGCAACCGGCCTTCAGCCGCTTCTATGTCTACGAGCGCGCCGCGGTGGACGGCCATGACTGGCTGCGCGTCGGCCCCGACACCCAGGGCAAGAGCATCGGCTGGCTGCCGGGCGACTGCACCGTCGAGTGGAAGATGCAACTGACCCTGGCCTTCACCAACCCGGCCAACCGCGACCGCCTGCTGTTCTTCAAGGAGCGCAAGCAGCTCGAAGGCGTCCTCGATGCCCCGGATCCGGTCAGCCAGGTGGCACCGATCCGTGCCCAGCTGAAAAACGGCAAGGAGGTGCCAGGGGTACTGGCCCAGGAGCCAGAATACTTCGTCGACCTGCAGAAGAACTTCTACCTGCTGCCCGTCCTGAGCGGCGAAGAAGTGATGACCGAGGAAGGCTTCCGCACCCGTATCCTCAACGTCGCCTCGGTGAGCAAGGCCGATGCCGCCAGCGCCGCCAAGGCCAACCCGGCGGACCCGGCCGGCGCCAAGACGCAGATGAAGGCGTTCAGCGCCGCCGTGGTGTTCGTCATCGACTCGACCATCTCCATGGACCCGTACATCGAGCGCACCCGCGAGGCGATCAAGCGGGTGTATGAGCAGGTCGAGAAGGAAAACCTCGGCAACCAGGTCAAGTTCGGCCTGGTCGCCTTCCGCTCCAACACCAAGGCGGTGCCGGGGCTGGAGTACGTCAGCAAGATGTACGCCGACCCCAACACGGTGAAGGACGGCGCCGACTTCCTGGCCAAGATGGCCGACCTCAAGCAAGCCAAGGTCTCCAGCAGCGCCTTCGACGAGGATGCCTATGCCGGTGTGATGCATGCCATCGACAAGGTCGACTGGAGCCAGTTCGGTGCACGCTACGTAGTGCTCATCACCGATGCCGGGGCCATCGACGGCGGCGACAAGCTGTCCAGCACCGGCCTGGGTGCCGAACAGGTGAAGATCGAGGCCAGCAATCCCGGCGTCGCCCTCTATACCCTGCACCTGAAGACCCCGAGCGGGGCGAAGAACCACAGCAGCGCCGAAGCCCAGTACCGCGTGCTGTCGAACTTCCCCGGCACCAACACCTCGCTGTACTACCCGGTCAACGCCGGTGACGTGAATGCCTTCGGCCAGAAGGTCGACAGCCTGGCCAGCGCGATCACCCAGCAGGTGCGTTCCGCCTACATGGGCGAAGATGCCATCGGCAGCGCGACCAACGCCAAGGCCGCTCCGGCCGAGAAGAAGATGCTCGAGGACGCCGCGCTGATCGGCCATGCCATGCAGCTGGCCTACCTCGGCAAGACCACCGGTACCCAGGCGCCACCGGTGTTCCAGGCATGGATCAGCGACCGTGACCTGATCAAGCAGAACGTACCGACCACCGACGTCCGCGTGCTGCTGACCAAGGCCCAGCTGAGCGATCTGAGCGATGTGCTCAAGCAGGTCCTGAACGCCGCGAACGAAGGCATGATCTCGCCCGCCGAGATGTTCACCCGCCTGCGTTCGGTGGCCGCGACCATGGGTACCGACCCGAACCAGCTGAAACAGGGCTCGACCACTCGCGTGGCTGACCTGGGCGTGCTCGGCGAGTACCTGGAAGACCTGCCGTACCACAGCGAAGTGCTCAACCTGGATGAGGAAACCTGGAAAGGCTGGGATGGCCTGGCCCAGGAGAAATTCATCCGCAACCTGAGCACCAAGCTGCGCCACTACCAGCGTTACAACGCCGATGTCGACCGCTGGGTGGCCCTGGCCCCGGGCGCCGACAGCCGCGACAACGTCTACCCCGTCCCCCTGGAAATGATGCCCTGACCGCTCATGCTCGATATCAAGGGATTGAGAGTGGTCCGCGGACAGGGCCCACAGGCGCATGCGGTGCGCCTGGACACACTGCAACTGCAACCGGGCCAGATCCTGGCGATCACCGGCGAGAGTGGCTGCGGCAAGAGCACCCTGCTCGAAGCCATCGGCCTGTTGCTCAAGCCTGAGCGCCTGGAGCACTACCGCCTCGGCGCCAGCCAGGAGGATGTCGCCCGCCTGCTCGCCGACGACCAGCAACCGGCCCTGGCCGCCTTGCGCTCACGGGAGCTTGGTTTCGTCCTGCAGAGCGGTGGCCTGCTGCCGTTCCTCAAGGTTCGCGACAATATCCAGCTGCCGCGCCGCATGCTCGGCCTGGCGCCGCACAGCGCGGCGGTGGACAAGGCCGTGGCCGCCCTCGGCCTCGCGCCACTGCTGGACAAGCTGCCCCAGGCGCTGTCCATCGGCGAGCGCCAGCGGGTTGCCTGTGTCCGTGCCCTGGCGCACGAGCCGCGGGTACTGCTGGCCGACGAGCCGACCGCAGCGCTGGACCCGAACAATGCCCGGCGCCTGTTCGAACTGCTGCTGAACCTGGTGGATGAACTGGGTATCAGCGCCTTGCTGGTATCCCATGACTGGGCCCTGGTGGACAGCTTCGGCCTGGCTCGCCTGGGCGCGGTCAACGCCGACGGGGAGACACGCTTTGAACCGCTGTAAGCGCCTGGCCCTGCTCGCCCGGCTGTCCCTCGCCGACCTCTGGCACGACCGCAACGTCTCGCTGTGCATGGCCGCCTCGCTGGTCGCGGTAATCGCCCCGCTGCTGTTGCTGTTCGGCCTCAAGCACGGGGTGGTCAGCCAGTTGCAGGAGGAACTGCTCAGCGACCCGCGCAACCTCGAAGTGAAGATGCTCAGTAGCGGCCACTACGACCAGGACTGGCTGCAACGCCTGCGGGCATTGCCGGAAACCGGCTTCGCCATCGGCCAGACCCGCTCGCTGAACACCCAGGCCGACCTGCTTGGCAGCCATGGGCGCTTCGCCGACAACGTCGAGGTGATTCCCACCGACGCCGGCGACCCGCTGCTGGCCAGCGAGTTGAGCGCACTGCAAGGCGATCAGGTGATTCTCAGCGAGCGCGCCGCGCAGCGCCTGGAAGCCAAGGCCGGCGACAGCATTCGCCTGCGGGTGACGCGCCGCCTCAACGAAGTCAACGAACGCGGCGAGCGGCTGCTCCAGGTGCGGGCGGTCCTCGACAACGTGCGCTTCGCCCGCCCGGCGGCCTTCGTCAGCCCCGGACTGCTGCTGGAACTGGAACATTATCGCGACGGCTACCGGGTGCCCGAACTCGGTGCTGGCAGCGGTCAGCCGCTCGACGGCGTCAAGGTCGGCTACGCCCGCGCCCGGGTCTATGCCCGCGACATCGACAGCGTTGCGCCCCTGGAGCAGTGGCTCAACGGCCAGCGCATCGAAACCGCCAGCCGCCTGGCCGAGATCGACAACGTCAAGGCCATCAACCATGTGCTCGGCCTGATCTTCGGCGTGATCGCCGGCGCCGCCCTGATCGGTTGCATCGCCTCGCTGGTGGGGGCCTTCCTCGCCAATATCGACCGCAAGCGGCGACACCTGGCGGTATTGCGCCTGCTCGGTTTCACCAGCCCGGCGGTGGCCGCCTACGTGGTCCTCCAGGCCCTGGTGCTCAGCCTGACCGGCTACCTCGGCGGCCTCGCCTGCTACTACTTCGGCAGCCTGCTGTTCGACCAGTTGCTCGGCAGCAGCGCGGCCACCGGCACCTTCATTTGTCACATCACTGTCTGGCATGGCCTGGTGGCCCTGCTTCTGGCGTTCCTCGTCGCCGGCCTGGTCGCCCTGATCGGCGCCCTGCGGGCGATCCGGATACAACCTGCGGAGAGTCTGCGTGAACTCTAGAACCTGCGCTCGCCTGGCCCTCGCGCCATTGACCCTGGGTTGCCTGCTGAATGCGACGGCAGCAACCTGGGACGAGAAATTCTATAACCCGATGGCCGAGGCCGACGACGTGGTCCTGCCCATGCCCTGCGACGGCGCCATGGTCTTTCGCAAGGTGCTGGTGCCGGTGGCCGGCCCCCTCGACGACTACCCGATCAACATCGGCCAGGACAGCGCCGAATACGGCTACGTGGAACAGACCCGGCCCACCTTCATCGCCGGCAGCTTCACCAGCGCCAAGGGCGAGAAATCCCGCTACTTCCTGATGGCCAAGTACGAGATGAGCCAACTGCAGTACCGCGCGCTGATGGACGAGACCTGCCCGACGCCGTCGAACAAGCAGCGCCTGCCGATCGTCTCGGTGAGCTGGCTGGACGCGCTGCAGGCCGCCGACAAGTACAACCGCTGGCTGCGCGCCAACGCCGCGGCCAAGCTGCCCAAGGAAGACGGTGCCCTGGGCTTCCTGCGCCTGCCGACCGAGATCGAGTGGGAATTCGCTGCCCGTGGCGGCCTGCAGGTCAATACCGCGGAATTTCGTGACAACCGCTACCCCATGCCCGAGGGCCTGAACGCCTACGAGTGGTTCGCCGGCTCGCAGTCGTCCAACGGCCAGTTGCAGCTGGGCGGCCTGCTCAAGCCCAACCCGCTGGGCCTGCATGACATGCTCGGCAACGCCGGCGAGATGATGTTCGAGCCCTTCCGCCTCAACAAGCTCGACCGTCAGCACGGCCAGGCCGGTGGCTTCGTCGTGCGTGGCGGCAGCTACCTGACCGCCGAGGGCGAACTGCGTACCGCCCTGCGCCAGGAAGAGCCGTACTACAACGCCAACGGCGCGGTCAGCAAGAAGACCAACGGCCTGCGCCTGGCCCTGGTGTCGCCGACCCTGACCTCGCGCGAGCGGGTCAAGAGCATCGAGAAGAGCTGGAGCACCCTCGGCGCCGACCAGCCGGTGGCCGAAAGCAAGGACAAGGGCACGGTCAAGGCGCTCGAAGACCTCGCCTCCAGCGTCGACGATGCCGCGCTCAAGGGCCAGCTCAAGACCGTCGAGAACCAGCTGCGCGCCAGCAACCAGCAGCAGCAGGAAGCCCGCGACCAGGCCATCCGCGCCAGCCTCAACCTCGGCGCCTTCCTCTGCACCAAGATGCTCGACGACGGCCAGTACCTCGACTTCCTGCAGAAGAACTACAACGCCAACTGCAAGGCCGGTGAGGAAGACCCGACCTGCGGCATGCGCAAGACCAAGCTCGACGAGCAAAACGACCGCCTGCACAAGCTCAGCCGCTACTACGCCAGCTCGCTGGTGGACTCCGGCTCGCTGTACGGCCAGGCCCTGATCGAAGCCCAGGTACCGGTGCTCGAAGGCGTGCTGACCGCCAACAAGAACCTCAAGGAACTGACGCCTTACCTGCGCACCCACTGGGCCAACCAGCAGGCGTTCCTCAAGACCCAGAAAATCGACACCGAGGCCTGGCTGAACCGCTGCAAGGCCGTCACCCACTGAATCCAGCCCACAAGGAAGCGCAACCGTGAACTTCAACAAACCCGCCCGTTTCAGCTCGTGGATCAGCCTGATGCTGGTCGCCGCCCTGGCCGTCACCGGTTGCGCCAGCACCGGCAGTTCCATGCTCGGCAGCACCTCCGGCTCCAGCGGCACCGCCGACCCACGCCTGACCGAGGGCAAGGACGCCAAGTTCTTCAGCACCTCGGGCTACCAGGCCTGCGCCGTGGCCGCCGGTGCCGGCGTCCTCGCCTGCGTGCTGTCCAACTCCGGCAACAAGGCCACCTGCGCCGTGATTGCCGGCGTCGCCGCCTGTGGCGTGGCAATGGGCGCCAACTACTACCTCGACCAGCGTCGCGCACAGTACTCGAACACCACCGAGCGCCTGAACGCAATGACCGGCGAAGTGCAGCAGAAGAACGCCCAGCTTGCCGAACGCAGCAGCACCCTGGAACGCGTGATCGCCGACGACAAGCAGCAGATCGCCGACATCCAGAAGAACATCAAGGCCAAGAACCTGGACAAGGCCAAGGCGCAGAAGGACCTGGCCAACATCGACGAGAACCTGGTGCTGATGCAGCGTGACCTGAAAACCATGCAGACCAACGTCACCGAGTACCAGAAGGTCGCCCAGGCAGAACGCGCTTCCGGCGCCAAGGCTGCCGACGTGCAGAAGGTCGAGGCTGAAATCAGCAAGATGAACACCAAGGTCGCCTCGCTGCAGAAAGAGGTCGACGGCCTCTACAGCCAGCGCTCGGCCATCACCCTGGGCTAAGGAGCGGACCATGACGCTTCGTGTTCTTTTTGCCACCGCGCTCCTGGCCAGCCTTGGCGGCTGTGCCACCACGGCCTCGCAGTGCAACGCCTCGAACAGTGACACCAGCCTGGTCGGCAAGCTCAATTGCGACTACGGCGGTGGCTATGCCGAGGGCGTGCGCAACAGCGAGCAGGACCTGCAGGCCGCACGGGAGCAGAACCGCCAGTTCAACCAGGTGTATGACGAGTTGCGCGCCATGCAGGCCAACACCCGCCAGGACCTGGCCAGCCAGCAACGCCAGCAGGCCAGCCTGGAGAAATCGCTGAACGGCCTGCTCGCCACGCTCAAGGCTCGTCACGGCAACAAGCAGGACGTACAGCGGCAGATCGCCGGGCTGGAGCAACAGCTCAAGGCCGCACAGGCCGCGCCGGCGAAGAATGCCAGCAGCGCCGAGCTGGAAGCGCGCAAGCAGGAACTCAAAAACCTGCAGCAACAGGTCAGTCGCTTGCAGCTGAGCCTGGGTTACGAGTAAGCCCCCACGGCAGCTTCGGCTGCCGACTTTTTCCAGGACACCGACATGCAGCGGGTTATCCGTGATACCCGTCCCTTGCAGGACGACCCAGCGCTGCTGGAGCAGGCCACGGCGTTGATCGCCCGGCACTTCCCGCCCAGCGTGGCGCAACTCTTCGCCATTCCACGCAATGGTCAGGACGGCGCCCGCGAGTGGTGGACCGAGCTGCAAGGGCAGCCGCAGCGCTACCACGACCTGACGCCGGAGCAACAGGCCGCCCTGCTCGATGTCCATGCACAACGCCAGGATGCCTTGCAGCAACTGGTCAACGAACTGCGCGGGCGTGGTCAGGCGCAGGAGGCCGCGCTGCTGCAGCGGCTGGTCGGCCCACCGAAACTGGACAATCTCTACAGCGTCAACGGCGAGCCGCTGGTCATCCGTTGGAGCGAGCCACCCCCGACGCCAGCGCCTGCCCCCACTGTCCCGCCTGCGCCGGTGGTCCCGCCGCGGCGCTGGATCTGGCTGCCGTGGTTCCTGCTGCCCTTGCTCGGCCTGCTGTTGCTGGCGCTGGCCCTGTGGCTGGCCTGGCCCTGGTTGCTGCGTTGGTTCGAGCCCGGCGCGCCATTGCCCGAGCCGCCCGTCACCAGTACGCAACAGGCGTGCAAGCGGCCGCAGCAGGAGTTGCCGCCGGAGTTCACCGTGGTGCTCGACACCTCCGGCTCCATGCAGTTGAGCGTGGAAGCCAGCTCCGCCGATGAACAATGGTTCTTCCGCAATATCGACAACCCGGCCATGGACTCGCAGCGCAAGGCGCAGGTCACGCGTCAGCCGGTGCGCATGGAGGTGGCCAAGCAGAGCCTGACGCGCTTGATCGATAACCTGGACGGCGCCATCGACATGCGCATCATCACCTTCGATGGCTGCCGCGCGCCGATCGACCATGGCCTGTTCACCCCCGCCCAGCGCCCGGCGCTGATCGAGGGCATCCGCAGGCTGCAGCCGGACGACGGCACGGCCCTGGCCGCCAGCCTGGAAGTGGCCGCCGGCAAGATGAACGGGCGTGATCGCGATGGCGTGATCCTGATGTTCGTCGATGGCCCGGACGGCTGCGACCGCAATGTCTGCGAAGTCGCCCGGCAGATAGCCCAGGAACAACCGCGACTGAAGGTGAACCTGGTGAACATCAGCCATAGCAGCGATGCCAACTGTGTCGCCGAAACCACCGGAGGCCGCGTCTACAGCGGCGAGAACGCTGCCGAGGTCGCAAACGCGCTGGAGCAGGCGAGCCGGGAAGTCACCAACAACTGCAACCAGGAATAACGATGCAACGGGTTCTCCGCGACACCCTCGCCAGCCAGGACGCCGCCGCTGCCCTCGAACAGCGCGTGGCGCTGATCCGTCAGCACTTTCCGCCGAGCATCGCGCATCTCTACGCCATTCCCCGACAAGGCCGGGACGGCGTACTGGAATGGTGGACCGAACTGGAAGGCCAGCCGCAGCCCTATGCGAGCCTGAACAAGGACCAGCAGGCGGCCCTGATGCAGCGCTACCAGGAGCGCCAGGGCGCTGTCACCCAGCTCGCCGCCGAACTCCAGCAGCGCAACCAGGGCAGCGCTGCCGGATCGTTGCAGAACCTGATCGGTACGCCCGACCTGGCCAACCTGTTCAGTGTCAACGGCGAGCCGCTGGTGGTCCGCTGGGGCCAGCCCGAGCCGGTGGTGGCACCGCCGCCACCACCGCCACCCCCACCCCAGCCCAGGAAAGCACCGCCGCCTCCGCCACCACCCCGGCCTGCCCCCGTGGTGGTCGCCGTCGAGCGGCGTCGCTGGCGTCTCTGGCCGTGGCTGCTGCTCGGCTTGCTGTTTGCCCTGCTCTACTGGCTATGGCTGAGCTGGCCGCTGCTGTGGGCACGCTGGCAGTCCGACCCGACCGGCATGTGCACGCCGGGCCAGACGTTCCAGCCCTCACAGTTCACCGTGATCCTCGATACCTCGGGATCGATGAACGAGCACCTGCGGGTCAAGCGCGAGGACGACCCGTGGTACTACGGCGTGATGGCGAAGATCCCGATCGTCGAATCCTTCGTGCCGGCCGGGCCAGGCAAGCGCACCACGCGCATGGACGTGGCCAAGAGCTCGCTGACCTCGGTCATCAATAACCTCGACGAGAACGTGGCGATGCGCCTGGTGACGTTCAACGGCTGCCGCACGCCGGTCGACCATGGCGTGTTCGGGCTCCACAAGCGCGGCGAGCTGGTCGAGCGTATCGGCAAGATCAACGCCGGCGGCGGCACCGCATTGGGTGTCAGCCTGCAAGCGGCGGCGCAGGAGATGGACGGGGCGTACCGCGACGGCGTGATCGTGATGTTCGTGGATGGCCGCGACGGCTGCGGGACCGATATCTGCGAGGTCTCGGAGAACATCGCCCGGAGCAAGCCGCGGCTGCGCATCAATATCGTCAATATCAGCGCCAGAACCGGCTCCAACTGTGCGGCGGAAAACACCGGTGGCCGGGTCTACAACGCCGATGACGCCGCCGCCGTGGCGGCAGCGCTGCAGGAGGCGACCCAGGAAGTCTCCCAGGACAAGGGCTGCTGAGCCCGCCTGGGCTCACTCACCGCCTTCGATCAGGTGCCCGCTGCGCTTGCCATGCAGCGCCATGTAATGGGCCAGTTGGCCGATCCGCTGGTCCAGCGCCTGCAGCAGGCGCTGGCGGGTCTCGGTGACTTCCTTCTGGTTGAAGAAACCCGGCTCCTCCAGGTAGATGCCGAACAGCCGGTTGATCTCCTGGGGGCCATTGATCACGTAGTTGCGCTCGGCATTGTGGTTGTACAGCGCGACCATCTTGCCGGTGCGGCTGTCCGCCGGATGCATGAACACCATGCTGACCTTCTGGCCTGCACGCAGGCTGAGCGATGAGTCATGCACCTTGAAGCACGACTCCTTGCCATCCTCGTCGTCACGGATCCAGAACTCGTGCTCCTGCACGCTGGTGGAGCTGACCTGCATCGACGACGAACCGCCGCTGATCGAGCCATAGCCGTTGTGCATGTAGCCGCCACCACCGTTGTGGTAATGGCTGGCATGCAGCTCGTTGTGGTTGCGCTTCTGGGTATCGAGCACTTCGCCGGTGACCATGAAGAAGGCGAACTGGCGCTCGAAATGGTGGAAGGGCTCCTCGATGAAGTTGACGTCACCGGGTTCGAGGGTGATGTCGTACATGGTGCGGATCATCTCTGCGCGGGCCGCCTTGTCGCGCTTGGCCTGTTCACGCAGGGCAGCGCGGCGGACCTTGGCATCGTCGATGGCCTTGAGTGCCTGGGCCTTGAGTACCGGGGTCTTTTCCTGGGCATAGGCAGTGGCCTTTTCGCTGGCTTCCTTGAGCAACGGCGCAGCCTTCTGCCCGGCCTCCACTGCCAGCTCGCGGGCCTTTTCCATTGCCTGGGCGGCCTTGGCGGCCAGTTCCGGGTTGGCGTCGATGGCCTTTTTCTTCAAGTCGTCCCAAAGACTCATGCTCGCAGCTCCTTCTTCGATGAACGGCCCGGCATGGGCACATGCCGGAAAGTGCTGGCAATTTAACCTGCGAAGACGCTGCCTAGAAGCGTAAGCAGCGAAATGACATCACCTGCCTCTTGCAATGGCCAGAACAAAAAGAAAAGAATGAGAACAATTCACATTGACACCTCATTCCCATGCCCGAGTCCAACGCCATTGCGCGGGAGCACTTCCAGCGCCTGTATGCCGAGCACCATCACTGGCTGATGGGCTGGCTACTGCGTCGCCTGCATTGCCACGCCGATGCCGCCGACCTGACCCAGGACACCTTCCTGCGCACCCTGACCTCGCCGCAACTGGAGCGCATCGACGAACCGCGCTCATTCCTCTGCGTGATCGCCAAGCGCGTGCTCTACACTTTCTGGCGCCGCAGCGAGCTGGAACGGGCCTACCTCGAAGCCCTCGCCAGCCTGCCCGAGGCGGTGGCACCGTCGGAGGAAGAATTCGCCCTCCTGCGTGAAGCGGTGATGGCCGTGGACCAATTGCTGGCCGGCCTGCCCGGCAAGGTGCGCCACGCGTTCCTGCTCAATCGGCTGGAAGGCCTGACGCATCCGCAGATCGCCGTGGAGATGAACGTTTCCCTGGCCACCGTGGAACGCTGGATCCGCCGCGCCCTGACCCACTGCTACCTGGCCCGCTACGAGGCGCCCCACGGATGAACCCGCTGCCCGATACCGTGAAGGCCGCCATCGACTGGATGGTGCTGCTCGACTCCGGCCTTGCCAGGCCCGAGCAACACCAGGCCTTCAACCGCTGGCTCGACGCCGATGCCGGTCACCGCCAGGCGTGGCAAGCGCTGCAAGGTGCCTTCGAGCCCAGCCTCGACCCGCTGCGCCAGGCCAACCGCAACAACCCGGGCAGCGCCCGCGCGGCCATCGGTGCCCTGCGTTCGTCGGGGCTGTCGCTGGAGCGGCGCAAGCTGCTGCGCGGGGGCACCGCGCTGGCCGTCATGCTGGGTTTGCCGGGCTTGCTTGCGCTGCAGCGGCACATGCCGCTGGGCGCGCTGCTCACCGACCTGCACAGCGCCACCGGCGAGCGCAAGCGCGTGCACCTGCCCGATGGCAGCGATCTGGTGCTCAACGCGCGCAGCAGCGTGGACATGGACTTCAGCGAGCAACGCCGGGTACTGCGCCTGCACGATGGCGAACTGAGCCTGACGGTCGCGGCGGACCCGCAACGACCGTTCCACGTGCGCACCGCGCAAGGCCGGATCATCGCCCTGGACGGTCGTTTCACCGTGCGCCGGCTGGCCGACCAGACCCGCGTCGCGGTCCAGCAACGCAGCGTGCTGGTGCGCAACAGCCAGGACCAGAGCATGACGGTCGACGCCGGCAACGGCCTGCGCTTCGACGATGACGGACTGTTCCCGCTGGCCGTGGGACAGAACCGTGCCGACGCCTGGCTGGACGGACTGGTGGATGTCCGCGACGAGCCGCTGGGCGCGGTGATCGACAGCCTGCGCCCGTACCGCCATGGCCTGCTGCGGATTTCCGAGGCGGCGGCGAGCCTGCGGGTATTCGGCGTGTTCTCCCTCGATGACACCCAGCGTGCCCTGGAAACCCTGGCCCAGACCCTGCCCATCGAGGTGCGCGACTACGGTCCGTTGACCCTGATCGAGCGACGCCAGGGTCACGCCTGAAAAATCTTTCGCCTGGAGTGAGGGGATTTCCCGCTTCGTTTGACCTAGCAGGAAACATCCACTGATTTCAGCGAGGAAAGTTCCCCCGATGCGTCCTGTCCTGTTGCGTCCCGCCCACCTGGCCCTGGCGGTATCGCTGGCCTTGAACCTGGCCCTGGTGCCATTCACCCATGCCGCCGAGCCCGTGCAGCGCTACGACATTCCCGCCGCACCGCTGGACGACGTGCTGCGCCAGATCGCCCGGCAGAGCGGGCAGAGCATCGTCGCCGACCCGGCCCTGCTCGAAGGGCGCCAGGCCCGTGCGGTGCGCGGCGACCTGAGCGTGCAACAGGCAGTGCAACAAGCACTGGCCGGCAGCGGTCTGCAGTTGCGGGTGACCGCCAATGGCAGCCTGACCCTGGAGCCGGCGGCCACCGACGGCTCGGTGCAATTGGGCGCGACCACGGTATCGGGCAGCGGCCTGGGCGAGGTGACTGAACATTCCGGCTCCTACACCACGGGCGCCATGGCCTCGGCGACCAAGCTCGCCCTGTCGCCCCGGGAAACCCCACAGTCGGTGAGCGTGGTCACCCGCCAGCGCATGGACGACCAGGCCATGACCACCCTCAGCGACGTGGTCAAGCACACCCCCGGCCTGACCCTGACGCAATGGGGCGCCGAGCGCCCGCGCTTCAACTCCCGCGGGTTTTCCCTGGAAAACCTGATGTACGACGGTGTCCCCGTGGCCTACGAGGAAGCGGCGCTATCCACAGGCTCGCTGGCGATGTACGACCGCGTCGAGGTGGTCCGCGGCGCCACCGGCCTGATGGAGGGCGCGGGCTTGCCGGGAGGCTCGATCAACCTGGTGCGCAAGCGTCCCACCGTGGCACCGCAGGTCTCGCTCAACGGCGGTTTCGGCAGCTGGGACAACCGTCTGTTCGAGCTGGATGCCAGCTCCGCACTCAATGAACAGGGGTCGCTGCGTGGCCGGACCGTATTGAGCTACCAGAAGAAGGACTCGTTCATCGACGACCTGAGCAATGAACGCACCCTGCTCTACGGCATCGTCGAAGCCGATCTGAACGACGCCACCACCCTGGCCGTGGGCGTGTCCTACAGCAACGAAAACAACCCAGGCGCCGACTGGAACGGCATCGGCACCGCTGCGGACGGCAGTTTCCTGCCGGTATCGCGCTCGACCCGCATGAGCCCGAGCTGGTCGTACTGGAACAAGGAAAGCACCACCGTCTTCGCCGACCTCGAACACCGCTTCGCCAACGACTGGAAAGCCCGCGCCGCGGCAACCAGGATCACCAGCGAAATGAACATGGAAGGCACCTTCATCAGCCAGAGCAGCGTCGACGCCAACGGCCGCCCGAGCATGACCCTGCGCGGCGGTGCCTACGACTACGACCGCGACCAGTACAGCCTGGATGGCTATGTCAGCGGTCCGTTCAGCCTGGGCGGGCGCACCCACTCGGCGGTGTTCGGCGCCAGCCGCCGGGTCAGCGACTGGGACAACATCGGTGGCCCGTTCAAGACCCGCGACAGCTTCGACCTCGATGCCCTCGACATCATCACCTTCGACCCGACCAACTGGGATCCGAAGAGCATGGCCAAGCCGCCCATCACCGCCTACGGTGCGGTGTCCAGCCAGCAGCGCGTCGAGCAGAGCGGGCTCTACGGCACCGTCCGCCTGAGCCTGAGCGACCCGCTGACGCTGATCGCCGGTGCGCGCCTGGACTGGTACAAGATGGACAAGGTGTTCTACGACGGCGACTACCCGTACGGACAGGCGGATTTCAGCGTCACCGGCGAGTTCACCCCCTATGTCGGCGTGGTCTACGACCTCGACGAGCACTACTCGGTGTACGCCAGCTGGACGCGGATCTTCCAGCCACAGAGCGAGCAGACGGCCTCCGGTGGCGTGCTCGAACCCATCCAGGGCACCAACTACGAAATCGGCCTGAAGGGCGAACACTTCGACGGTCGCCTCAACAGCAGCCTGGCGATCTTCCAGGTCGACCTGGAGAACCTGCCGGAGTCCCTGACGCAGAGCGCCTGCAGCGATCCGTTCGCCAGTTGCTATGCCTCGGCGGGAGAGATCCGCAGTCGCGGCATCGAGCTGGAACTGAGCGGTGCGCTGACTCCGGATTGGCAGGTCTCGGCGGGATACACCTACAACCATGCGGAGCGGATCAAGGAGTCCGACTACAGCCCGATCAGCGCGTTCTCGAAGGGCAAGCGCTACGGGACCAACCTGCCGGAAAACCTGTTCAAGCTCTACACCCGCTATCGCCTGCCCGGTGAGCTGGAGCGCTGGCAGGTCGGCGGCGGCATGCGCACCCAGAGCCGGATCTACAGTCCGTGGGGCGTGGAGCAAGGTGGCTACACCGTGTTCGACCTGAACGGCAGCTACGCGGTGACCCGCCACCTGGACCTGGACTTCAACCTCAACAACGTCTTCGACAAGCACTACTACTCGACCATCACCGGGCCGACCGAGGGCAACTTCGTCGGTGAGCCGCGCAACTTCATGGTGACGGCGCGCTATCGGTTGTTCTGATAACCGCAATGGGGGCTGCTTAGCGGCCCCAGTTTTCTACTGCACGAATTTCGCGCTCACGAACGGCGCGTAGTCCGGCAGCACGGTTTCCACCTTGCCCTGCTCCTTGAGGAACTTCGCCGTCTCGGCAATGGCGGCCGGGGTCTGGCTCTGCAGCAGGCCTGCCTGGGCCTGGGCATCGGGGAAGGCCGAGCCGGCGAGCAGTTCCGGCACGTCGGCGGGGTTGGAGCCGGTCAATTTCGCGATCTTCTGCACCGGCACCGAATCCGCGGTCCACTGCGCCTTGTTCGCGGTGTAGTCGGCGAAGGATTGCAGGGTGACCCTGGCGAACTTCGCCACCACGTCCGGGTGCTTCTCGGCGAAGTCCTTGCGTGCCACCCACACCTCGAAGGTCGGCGCGCCCCAGCCACCCACCTCGGCGGCGTCGGTGAGGGTCTTGCCGGTCTTGCGGATCTCGCCCAAGGCCGGCGACCAGACGAAGGCGCCATCGATATCCCCACGCTTCCACGCCGCGGCGATTTCCGCCGGCTGCAGGTTCACCACCTTCACCTGGCGGGTGTCCAGGCCCCAGTGCTTGAGCGCGCCGAGCAGGCTGTAGTGCGAGGTGGAGACGAAGGGCGTGGCGATGGTCTTGCCCACCAGGTCCTGCGGGTTGTCGATGCCGCTGCCGTTGCGCACCACCAGCGCCTCGGCGGCGTTGATCTGGGCGGAGACGATGAAGGCCACGATGGGCAGCTTGCGCGACGCCGCGGCAGCCAGGGGGCTGGAGCCGAGATTGCCGATCTGCACGTCGCCGGAGGCAATGGCGGTAACCACTTCCGGACCGCTGTTGAAACGACGCCAGTCGATTTTTTCGCCGATGGCCTGCTCGTAGGTGCCATCCGCCTGGGGCACCTTGCTGGGGTCGATGCCGGTCTGGTAGCCGACGGTAAGGCCGGCCGCGTGGCTGACCAGGGTCAAGCCGGTCAGGGCCAGGGCGGTGAATAATCTGAGCGGGCGTGACGGTTTCATGGCGGCCGGATCCTGTTGGGGAAAGGCCATAAAGCTAGATGATCTAAAAACAAACAAAAAAATACTTTTTTGGAATTAGCTTATGTGACGGAAGGTTTGTGAAAAATTTGTTGGTTATGTCAAAAAAATCTTAAAAATTCGCAAATAATTCTTTTTGGATTTATGAAATTGTAATTATCCTTCGCCCCCAGCATGGCGCATTAGACCAAAGTCTTGAAACGACTAGTTACGATTGACTCGATGGTCACCCTTTGGTGCTAATCGCCCATCGACAACGAGCCGGACACCAAGATCCAGCCGTTAACGAACCACAAGAATTAGAAAACGAGAGGAGCAATTCATTTATGAAGAAGTCGACCCTGACTCTTGCCGTGGCCCTTGGGGTTCTGGCCCAGCAAGCAGGCGCTGCCGGTTTTATCGAAGACAGCAAAGCTACGCTGAAGCTGCGTAACTTCTATATCAACAGCGACAACCGCAACGCCAACAGCGGCGCTACCCAGAAAGAGTGGGGCCAAGGCTTCCAGCTCGACTACACCTCGGGCTTCACCCAAGGCACCGTCGGCTTCGGTGTCGATGCGATCGGCCTCTACGGCGTTCGTCTGGATTCGAGCCGGGCGCACCACGGTAACGCGAACAGCAGAGCCTACGGCGGCATCGTGTTCCCGACCGAGAGCAACGGCGAAGCTGTCAACGACTTCTCCAGCCTGGGCGCTACCGCCAAGGTCAAGATTTCCCAGACCGAACTGCGCTACGGCACCCTGCTGCCGAAGACCCCGGTCATCTCGTACAACGACGGTCGCCTGCTGCCACAAACCTTCGAAGGCGGTCAGATCGTCTCGAACGAGATCAAGGACCTGACCCTGACCGCAGGCCAGATCGAGCACGTCAAAGGTCGTAACTCCTCGAACACCGAAGGTCTGTCCATCGGCGGCGCCAACGGCGGCACCACCTACCGTAACGGCCGGTTCAGCAACCAGTTCCGCTACGCCGGTGCCGACTACAAGCTGACCAAGGACCTGCTGGTTCAGTACTGGTACGGTGGCCTGGAAGACTTCTACAAGCAGCACTACCTGGGCGCCGTGCACAATTGGGCGATTGGCCCGGGCGTACTGAAGTCTGACTTCCGTTACTTCCACAGTACCGATGACGGCAAGAACGGTGACACTGCAGCTTGGTACACCACCGGCTACTACGGCGGCGGCAACACCAAGGGTAAAGTCGACAACGACCTGTACAGCGCCCTGTTCCTGTACACCGTCGCTGGTCATACCTTCGGTGGCGGCTATCAGGTCAGCAACGGCGACAGCGACTTCCCTTGGCTGAACCAGGGTGACGGCTCGTCCAACTACACCATCACCGACTCGCAGATCCAGAAGTTCGGTCGTGCCGGCGAGCGTACCTGGCAGGCTCGCTACTCCTACGATTTCGCCAAGGTTGGCGTAGCTGGCCTGACCGCCGGTGTGGTCTATCTGAAGGGCGACAACATCGACGCCGCCGTCGGTGACCGTTCCGAGTGGGAACGCGACATCACCGTGGCTTACGTAGTACCGGAAGGCCCGCTGAAAAACTTCGGCGTGATGTGGAAAAACGCCGTATGGCGTAGCGACCTGGCTGCTACCAACCACGCCCAGGACGAAAACCGCGTCATCCTGAGCTACTCCATCCCGCTGCTGTAACCCGCCGCGAGATAACCAACGCCCGCCCGGACCCCATCCCGCGCGGGCGTTGTTTTGTCTGCCATTTGTTATTCGTTTAAGTTCTGAATAAATCGATATTTATTCTTTTTATTTTTCATCCTTCGCAGGCACAGTTGAACCATCAACGCACCCAGCCAAGGACCCGCACCATGAGCCTCAGACTCGGCGACATCGCCCCCGACTTCGAACAGGATTCCAGCGCCGGTAAGATCCGCTTCCACGAGTGGCTCGGCGACAGCTGGGGCGTGCTGTTCTCGCACCCGGCCGACTTCACCCCGGTGTGCACCACCGAGCTGGGCTTCACCGCCAAGCTCAAGGAGCAGTTCGCCGAACGCGGGGTCAAGGCCATTGCCCTCTCGGTGGACCCGGTGGATTCCCATCACCGCTGGATCGAGGACATCAACGAGACCCAGGGCACCACGGTCAACTTCCCGATCCTGGCCGACGCCGACCGCAAGGTCTCCGACCTGTACGACCTGATCCACCCCAACGCCAGCGACACCCTCACCGTGCGTTCCTTGTTCGTGATCGACCCGAACAAGAAGATCCGCCTGACCATCACCTACCCGGCCAGCACCGGGCGCAACTTCCACGAGATCCTGCGGGTGATCGACTCGTTGCAGCTCACCGACAACCACAAGGTCGCCACCCCGGCCAACTGGCAGGACGGTGACGAAGTGGTGATCGTGCCGTCGCTGAAGGACGAGGAAGAGATCAAGCGCCGCTTTCCGAAGGGCTACCGCGCGGTCAAGCCATACCTGCGCTTGACCCCGCAGCCGAACCGTTGAGATTCATCGTAGTGCTCTAGCCATAGCAGGGATTTTCGGGCCGTTTCGACGGCCCTTTTTTTTGCCTGCTGTTCACCACTCTCGAACCTTGTGGAGAACCTTGTGGGAGCTGGCTTGCCAGCGATTGCGGCAGTGAATTCACCAACGTCATCGCTGGCAAGCCAGCTCCCACAGGGTTTTGTGCCGGCCGATGTCTTATCTCCAATTCATATAAACAAATGAAAAAATATGATTTCTAGATATATGCGACACCCTGTTACTGTCACTCCATTCCAGCGAGCCACCTAACTCGCGGGCCCTTCAGTTCAGTTCCAAGGATGCGCATTCAATGTTGGTCGTTTCTATTGGTGGAAGTCCCAGCCTGCGTTCACGCTCCGGCGTCCTGCTCGAACGCGCCCGCGACTGGCTGCAGGGCCAGGGCGTGGAAGTGGTGACCTTCCAGGTGCGGGACTTCCCCGCCGAAGACTTGCTCCATGCCCGCTTCGACAGCCCGCAGGTGCAGCACTTCCAGCAACTGGTGGAACAGGCCGACGGCCTGATCGTCGCCACCCCGGTGTACAAGGCCTCCTTCGCCGGCGCCCTGAAGACCCTGCTCGACCTGCTGCCCGAGCGCGCCCTGAACCACAAGGTCGTGCTGCCCGTCGCCACCGGCGGCAGCATCGCCCACATGCTGGCCGTGGACTACGCCCTCAAGCCCGTGCTTTCGGCCCTCAAGGCGCAGGAGACCCTGCAAGGGATCTTCGCCGACGACAGCCAGATCGCCTACGGCCAGGGCAACCTCCCGGCCCACCTGGCGCCTGCCCTGGAGCAGCGCCTGAACGAATCGCTGGAGCTGTTCCACAGTGCCCTGGCCCGCCGCCCGAAACCCCTGGCGCCCGGCCTGCTCAACGAACGCCTGATCAGTGCCCGCTGGAGCATCTGACCGGCCACAACCGTTTCATCGTGTCACCTCCACCTTACTCGCCCGACAACGAGGCAAGCAGGTGCAGCCCGAACCCAACAACTGCAAAAGGAGAGCGCTATGCGCACTGTCGTTTTGCGTCGTGGTCTGGCCGCTCTGTTCGCTGCGGCTGTCACCTTCGGCGCCATCACCCAAGCCCAGGCCGAGACCCTGCGTATCGGCTACCAGAAATACGGCACCCTGGTCCTGCTCAAGGCCAAGGGCTCCCTGGAAAAACGCCTCGCCGCCCAGGGCGTGCAAGTGCAATGGACCGAATTCCCCGGCGGCCCGCAGCTGCTGGAAGGCCTCAACGTCGGCTCGATCGACTTCGGCGTGACCGGCGAAACCCCGCCCGTATTCGCCCAGGCCGCCGGCGCCGACCTGCTCTACGTCGCCTATGAGCCACCTGCGCCGCACAGCGAAGCGATCCTGGTGCCGAAGGGCTCGCCGATCCAGTCGGTGAAGGAACTCAAGGGCAAGAAGGTCGCCCTCAACAAAGGCTCCAACGTGCACTACCTGCTGGTCCGTGCCCTGGAAGACGCCGGCCTGAAATACAGCGACATCCAGCCGGTGTTCCTGCCGCCTGCCGACGCCCGCGCCGCCTTCGAGCGTGGCAGCGTCGATGCCTGGGTGATCTGGGACCCGTACCAGGCCGCCGCCGAGCAGCAACTGCAAGCCCGCACCCTGCGCGATGGCCAGGGCATCGTCGACAACCACCAGTTCTACCTGGCGACCAAGCCCTACGCCCAGCAGCATCCTGAGGTGATCAGCGCCCTGGTGGACGAGGTCCGCGCCGTCGGCGAATGGTCCAAGGCCAACCCGCAGGAAGTCACCGACCAGGTCGCCCCGTTGCTCGGCCTGCCCGCCGACATCACCCTGACCTCGGTCAAGCGCCAGGGCTACGGCGCCGGCTTCCTCACCCCGGAAGTGGTCGCTGCGCAGCAGAAGATCGCCGACACCTTCACCAGCCTGAAGCTGATTCCCAAGCCGCTGAGCATCAAGGACGTGATCTGGACGCCGCCGGCCAAGGTCGCCACCGCACCCTGACGTTTCGCCTGCGCCGGGGCGCCGCCCCGGTCTGAGCCACCCTTAGGAGACAACTCCAATGAGCCTCAACGTTTTCTGGTTTCTACCGACCCATGGCGACGGCCATTACCTTGGCACCGCCGAAGGCGCTCGCGCCGTCGACCACGGTTACCTGCAGCAAGTGGCCCAGGCGGCCGACCGCCTCGGCTTCGGTGGCGTGCTGATCCCCACCGGGCGCTCCTGCGAGGATTCCTGGCTGGTGGCCGCGTCGCTGATCCCGGTGACCCAGCGCCTGAAATTCCTCGTCGCCCTGCGTCCGGGGATCATTTCGCCGACCGTGGCCGCACGCCAGGCGGCGACTCTCGACCGCCTGTCCAACGGTCGCGCGCTGTTCAACCTGGTGACCGGTGGCGACCCTGAGGAACTGTCCGGCGACGGCCTGTTCCTCAGCCATGAAGAGCGTTACCAGGCTTCGGTGGAATTCACCCGCATCTGGCGCCGGGTGCTGGAAGGCGAGACGGTCGACTACGACGGCCAGCACATCACGGTGAAGGGCGCCAAGCTGCTCTACCCGCCGATCCAGCAACCGCGTCCGCCACTGTACTTCGGTGGCTCGTCGGAAGCGGCGCAAGACCTCGCCGCCGAGCAGGTCGAGCTGTACCTGACCTGGGGCGAGCCACCGGCCGCCGTCGCCGAGAAGATCGCCGAGGTCCGTGAAAAGGCCGCGAAGCTGGGCCGCACCGTGCGCTTCGGCATCCGCCTGCACGTGATCGTCCGCGAGACCAACGACGAGGCCTGGAAAGCCGCCGAGCGCCTGATTTCCCACCTGGACGACGACACCATCGCCCGCGCCCAGGCCTCCCTGGCACGCTTCGATTCGGTCGGCCAGCAGCGCATGGCCGCCCTGCACGGCGGCAACCGCGACAACCTGGAAGTCAGCCCCAACCTGTGGGCCGGCGTCGGCCTGGTGCGTGGCGGTGCCGGCACCGCGCTGGTGGGCGACGGTCCGACCGTGGCCGCCCGCGTGAAGGAATACGCAGCCCTCGGCATCGACACCTTCATCTTCTCCGGCTACCCGCACCTGGAAGAGTCGTACCGGGTCGCCGAACTGCTGTTCCCGCACCTGGACGTCGAGCGCCCGTCGCTGCCGCAGGAACGTGGCTATGTCAGCCCGTTCGGCGAGATGGTGGCCAACGACATCCTGCCCAAGAAATCCGCGGCGCAGCTGTGAGGAACCGCCCATGAGTCGTTCTTCTTCCACACCCTGGACCCAGCGCCTCGCGCCCTGGGCCCTGCCGGTGGCACTGCTGGCGATCTGGCAACTGGCGGTAAGCGCCGGCTGGCTGTCGACACGCATCCTGCCGGCACCCAGCGCGGTGATCGCGGCCGGCGTCGAGCTGGTGCGCAGCGGCGAGATCTGGACCCACCTGGCCATCAGTGGCTGGCGTGCCGGACTGGGCTTCGTCATCGGCGGCAGCATCGGCCTGACCCTGGGCTTCATCACCGGCCTGTCGCGCTGGGGCGAGCGTCTGCTGGACAGCTCGGTGCAGATGATCCGCAACGTGCCGCACCTGGCGCTGATCCCGCTGGTGATCCTGTGGTTCGGCATCGATGAGTCGGCGAAGATCTTCCTGGTCGCCCTCGGCACCCTGTTCCCGATCTACCTGAATACCTACCACGGCATCCGCAACGTCGACCCGGCGCTGGTGGAAATGGCCCGCAGCTACGGCCTGAGCGGCTTCTCGCTGTTCCGCCAGGTGATCCTGCCGGGTGCGCTGCCGTCGATCCTGGTGGGCGTGCGCTTCGCCCTCGGCTTCATGTGGCTGACCCTGATCGTCGCCGAGACCATCTCGGCCAACGCCGGCATCGGCTACCTGGCGATGAACGCACGGGAGTTCCTGCAGACCGATGTGGTGGTGCTGGCCATCGTCCTCTACGCCGTGCTGGGCAAGCTCGCCGACCTCGCCGCTCGCGGTCTGGAACGGGTCTGGCTGCGCTGGCACCCGGCCTATCAGCCAAGCAAGGGAGACGGCGCATGAGCATTCTCAAGGAACAACCGCCGCGCCTGCTGCGTGGCATCCCGCTGGCGGCCCGCAACGTCGAGAAGGCCTTCGGCCAGCGCAAGGTGCTGCGGGATATCGACCTGCATATCCCGGCCGGGCAGTTCGTCGCCATCGTCGGTCGCAGCGGCTGCGGCAAGAGCACCCTGCTGCGCCTGCTGGCCGGTCTCGACCAGCCTACGGGTGGACAACTGCTGGCCGGCGCGGCGCCGCTCGAAGAAGCCCGCGAAGACACCCGCCTGATGTTCCAGGAAGCGCGCCTGCTGCCATGGAAGCGGGTGATCGACAACGTGGGCCTGGGCCTCGAAGGCCAATGGCAGGACCGCGCCCGCCAGGCGCTGGAAGCGGTGGGCCTGGCCGACCGCGCCAATGAATGGCCGGCGGCCCTGTCCGGCGGACAGAAACAGCGCGTGGCCCTGGCCCGTGCCCTGATCCACCAGCCGCGCCTGCTGCTGCTCGACGAACCGCTGGGGGCGCTGGATGCCCTGACCCGGATCGAAATGCAGCAGTTGATCGAAGACCTGTGGCGCAAGCATGGCTTCACCGTGTTGCTGGTGACCCATGACGTCGCCGAAGCGGTGGCGGTCGCCGACCGGGTGATCCTCATCGAGGACGGCGAGATCGGCCTGGACCTGCAGGTCGACCTGCCACGGCCGCGGGTGCGTGGCTCACACCGCCTGGCGGCCCTGGAAAGCGAAGTATTGAACCGTGTTCTCTCGGTCCCGGGCACCCCGCCCGAGCCCGAACCCGTAGCACCCTTGCCTACGCAACTGCGCTGGGCTCATTGACCTAAGACCCGTGAAGGAAGCAAAGACATGACTATCAAAGCGATCAACGTGCGTAACCAGTTCAAGGGCACCGTGAAGGAAATCCTGGAAGGTCCGGTACTGTCGGAAATCGATGTGCAGACCGCCTCGGGCATCGTCACTTCGGTGATCACCACCCGTTCGGTGAAAGAACTGGAACTGACCATCGGCAGCGAAGTGATTGCCTTCGTGAAATCGACCGAGGTTTCCATCGCCAAGCTGTGAGACCTCAATCGCTGGCAAGCCAGCTCCCACAGGGACCGCGTGCACCACGGCCCCTGTGGGAGCTGGCTTGCCAGCGATGCTCTTTCAGAGTTTGGGCAGGAACGGCGGCAGATACAGCCCCACATACGCCTCGAACACCCGCATCCCCTCCTCCGCCATGCGCGGCGTGATCGCCCCGTGGACCTGGATCGAACGGGCATACACCCGGTCGCTCAACTCCATCGCCAAGGCGAACACATCCACTTCCTGCGGCAACTCCGGCAAGCGGAAATGCTGCTCGAACAGCTTGTGCATCAGGTCGCCCAGCTCGATATCGTGCTGCCGGTCGGCCTGGGTCACCTCGCTCAAGCCATGCTGCGCCAGGATCAACTGCCGCGCCGCGGCGTCCTCCTGGTAGATCGCCAGCATGCGCATTTCCACCAGTCGCGCCAGATCACGCCAGCTGTTCAGGTGGCCCGGATCTATTGGTTCCTCAAGACAGGCGCGGAAGGCGCCATGGACATCCGCCGTCAGCGCTTCGAGCAATGCCGGGACGCTGGCGAAGAAGTGATAGACCGACGACGGCGGGATCTGCGCGCGCTCGGCGACGCTGTAGATCGACAGGCTGGCCACGCCCTCGCTGGCCAGCAGGGCGCGGGCCGCGTCGAGGATCGAGTCGATCCGCGCCTGGCTGCGGGCGCGGGGTTTGCGAGGGGTGGTACCGCGGCTCATGTCAGTTGCTGATCGCCAGGATGCTGGCCTGGTAGGCACCGACGAACAGGTCGAAATCACCGACCTCCTGTTGCTCCAGACGCGCCTGTTCCTCCAGCGAGGTGCGGGCCATGGCTTCGAAACGCGCTTCCTCGTCCGCCGGCAGGCGCTCGCCACGCAGGTAGTCGGCGTGCAGCTGGCTCTGGCGCAGGGCGAAGCGGGCGAAGCTCTCCTGGTTCTCGGTCATGCTGGCCAGGACCTGGGCCGACGGGGTCAGCGCCGGGTCGTCGACCTTGGCGGCCTGGGTGGCCAGGGCGCGGTGGTGCTCGTCGCTGCCGTGGGCCTGGTCGAGCAACTCGGCCAGCGGTGCGATGCGCGCCAGCAGTTCGGAAGCCCAGGTCTTCAGGCTGACCGGCTGACCGTCGCGGTGCAGTTCAAGGCCCGGGCGACGCCCTTCCTTGACCACCTTGAGGAAGTTGTCGGTGCATTGGCCGCATTCGCCGTTTTCCAGCAGCGGGCTGTCTTCCAGGGCGCAGAACAGCAGGAAGGCGTCGAGGAAACGCGCCTGCGGCAGGTCGATGCCGGTGGGCAGGAACGGGTTGATGTCCAGGCAGCGCACTTCGATGTACTGGATGCCGCGGGCCACCAGCGCCTGGATCGGCCGCTCGCCGGTGTAGGTCACGCGCTTGGGACGGATGTTCGAGTAGTACTCGTTCTCGATCTGCAGGATGTTGGTGTTCAGCTGCACCCACTCGCCGTCCTGGTGCGTGCCGATCTCGACGTACGGTGCGTACGGCGTGGCCACGGCACGGCGCAGGCTGTCGGTGTAGCTGGTGAGGTCGTTGTAGCACGGGGTCAGGCCCGCCTGGGCGTTGCTCTGGTAGCCCAGGTCGCTCATGCGCAGGCTGGTGGCCCAGGGCAGGAACAGAGTGTCGGCGTCGAAGGATTCCAGCTGGTGCGGGCGACCGCGCAGGAAGCCGGCGTCCAGTGCCGGCGAGGCCCCGAACAGGTACATCAGCAGCCAGCTGTAGCGACGGAAATTGCGGATCAGGGCGATGTAGGCCGACGACTGGTAGTCACGGTCGTCGCCCTCCTTGCCTTCGGCTTCACGCAGCAGCGGCCACAGGGCCTCCGGCAGCGAGAAGTTGTAATGGATACCGGCGATGCACTGCATGGTGCGGCCGTACCGCAGGGCCAGGCCCTTGCGGTAGACGTATTTGAGCTGACCGATGTTCGAGGTGCCATACCAGGCGATCGGGATGTCTTCTTCCGCCGGCAGCGGACACGGCATCGACGGGCTCCACAGGTATTCGCCACCGAGCCGGCTGTAGGCGAAGCGGTGGATGTTCTCCAGGCTTGCCAGGGTCTGCGCCGGGTCGGCCAGTGCCGGGGTGATGAACTCCAGCAGCGACTCGGAATAGTCGGTGGTGATCTGTTCGTGGGTCAGCGCCGAGCCCAGGGCCTCGGGGTGGGGAGTCTGGGCCAGGCGACCGTCCTCGGTCACGCGCAGGCATTCACGCTCGATGCCGTGCAGGCACTGCTTGAGCAGGGAGAGGTTGTCGCCCTGACCGAGCAGGCTCAGGCGGCGGTTGAGAAGTTCGCTCAAGATGGATTCCTTCACACGTCAGTCGCCCCGATATGGGGGTGGAGATGACGGTCTACAAGGGTGGACAGGAGGAACTGGCGTTGTCGCCTGGTTTTCGCAGGAAATCGGCAGTGCCCGCGCACTGCCGAAAGTACCGCAGATGGCCTTTTGCGGCTAGAGGATGGCGAACGTGCCTTGGGCCTTGGCGACGAGTTTGTCGCCCTGAAGCACGTCGGCGTCCAGAACCAGCGTGCGACGCCCGGCATGCAGCACCCGGGCGGTGCAGGTTACTTCGCCTTCGCTGACCGCACGCATGTAGTTGATCTTGCACTCAACGGTGACGCTGCGCTGGTCGAAGCCGTGGCTGCTGGAGCAGGCCAGGCCCATGGCGATGTCCACCAGGCTGAAGATCGCCCCGCCGTGGAGGAAACCGCCGCGGTTGCGCAGGTGCGGCTCCAGGGCCAGGACCACCTCGGCAACGCCTTCTTCAAGGCGTTGCAGACGGCAGCCCAGCAACTGGCTGAAGGCGCTCTGGACTATCCCTTCAGGCACGTCCATCACTTTTTCTTCAACTGCTTGGCGTTGGCGAACAGCGAAGCCATGGCGTTGTTGGCCGGTGGCGGGGTCTCCTTGACCCGCGCCGGCGCGCCCTGCTGGCGCGGCGCCGAGCCCGGACGGCTGCCACGGGCGCCATCGACCTTCTCGCCCGGGGTGTCGCTCATGCGCATGGACAGGCCGACGCGCTTGCGCGGGATATCCACTTCCATGACCTTGACCTTGACCACGTCGCCGGCCTTGACCGCTTCACGCGGGTCCTTGATGAACTTCTCCGACAACGCCGAGATGTGCACCAGGCCATCCTGGTGCACGCCGATATCGACGAAGGCACCGAAGTTGGTGACGTTGGTCACCACGCCTTCGAGGATCATCCCCGGCTGCAGGTCCTTGAGGTCCTCGACGCCTTCCTGGAACTCGGCGGTCTTGAACTCCGGACGCGGGTCGCGGCCGGGCTTGTCCAGCTCCTGGAGGATGTCGGTGACGGTGGGCAGACCGAAGGTCTCGTCGGTGAACTTCTTCGGATCGAGGCGCTTGAGGAAACCGCTGTCGCCGATCAGCGAGCGGATATCGCGGTCGGTGTCGGCGGCGATGCGCTGGACCAGCGGGTAGGCTTCCGGGTGCACCGCGGAGGCGTCCAGCGGGTTGTCGCCGTTCATCACGCGGAGGAAGCCGGCGGCCTGTTCGAAGGTCTTCTCGCCGAGGCGGCTGACCTTCTTCAGCGCCGCGCGGGTCTTGAACGCGCCGTTGGCGTCACGGTGGCTGACGATGTTCTGCGCCAGGGTGCTGTTCAGGCCGGAGATGCGCGCCAGCAACGCCACCGAGGCGGTGTTGACGTCGACGCCGACGGCGTTCACGCAGTCCTCGACCACCGCGTCCAGGCCACGGGCCAGCTTGAGCTGGGACACGTCGTGCTGGTACTGGCCGACACCGATGGACTTCGGATCGATCTTCACCAGCTCGGCCAGCGGGTCCTGCAGGCGGCGGGCAATGGACACCGCGCCACGGATCGACACGTCCAGGTCGGGGAATTCGCGGGCAGCCAGTTCGGAAGCCGAGTACACCGACGCACCGGCCTCGGAAACCATGACCTTGGTGACTTTCAGTGCCGGGTATTTCTTGACCAGCTCGCTGATGAGCTTGTCGGACTCGCGGCTGGCGGTGCCGTTGCCGATGGCCACCAGTTCCACCGAGTGCTTGGCGCACAGGGCGGCGAGGATGGAGATGGTACGGTCCCAGTCGTTCTTCGGCGCGTGCGGGTAGACCGTGGTGTGGTCCAGCAGCTTGCCGGTGGCATCGACCACGGCGACCTTGCATCCGGTACGCAGGCCCGGGTCGAAGCCCAGGGTCGCGCGCGGGCCGGCCGGGGCGGCCAGCAGCAGGTCGTGAAGGTTGTGGGCGAAGACGTTGATCGCCTCGCCTTCGGCGTTGTCGCGCAGTTCGCCGAACAGGTCGGTTTCCAGGTGGCTGTAGAGCTTGACCTTCCAGGTCCAGCGCACCACCTCGGCCAGCCATTTGTCGGCCGGACGGCCCTGGTTACCCAGGCCGAAACGCTCGGCGATCATCATTTCGCACGGGTGCAGGGTGCCTGGCAGCTCCTCGCCGACCTTCAGCGAGGCGGAAAGCACGCCTTCGTTGCGGCCGCGGAAGATCGCCAGGGCGCGGTGCGATGGCACGCTCTTGAGCGGTTCGTCATGTTCGAAGTAGTCGCGGAACTTGGCGCCTTCCTCTTCCTTGCCGGCCACCAGGCGGGCCGCCAGGGTCGCTTCCTGCTTGAGGAAGCCGCGCAGCTTGTCGAGCAGGCTGGCGTCTTCGGCGAAGCGCTCCATGAGGATGTACTTGGCGCCTTCCAGCGCGGCCTTGACGTCGGCGACACCTTTCTCGGCGTCGACGAAGCGCGCGGCTTCGCTTTCCGGATTCAGCTGCGGGTCGGCCAGCAGGCCGTCGGCCAGCTCGCCAAGGCCGGCTTCCAGGGCGATCTGGCCCTTGGTGCGGCGCTTCTGCTTGTACGGGAGATAGAGGTCTTCGAGGCGGGTCTTGGTGTCGGCCAGCTTGATCTCGCGAGCCAGCTCCGGAGTCAGCTTGCCCTGCTCCTCGATGCTGGCGAGGATGCTGGCGCGGCGCTCGTCGAGTTCGCGCAGGTAGCGCAGGCGCTCTTCGAGGTTGCGCAGCTGGGTGTCATCCAGGCTGCCGGTCACTTCTTTGCGGTAACGGGCGATAAAAGGCACCGTGGAGCCTTCATCAAGTAGAGCCACGGCCGCCTCGACCTGTTGCGGGCGGACGCCGAGTTCCTCGGCGATGCGGCTGTTGATGCTGTCCATAAAACCACCTGACAAATTGTGAATGCTTGGGCCGCGGGGGCCGGCGCCAGAGGGCGTCGGGGCAAGGCGGCGCTCGGTGAAAGCGGCGCATTATACCCAGCGCGCCGGGGTTGCGGTGATAGCGCCGGGCCAGCCTGCCGGACCTTTCCGCTGGCACATGGGGAAAAATCTGCTAACAATGAGCTCGGCACTGTCAAATGGCGGCTAAGCCATAATGCGCGCCGAGATTAAAGGAGCTATCCATGAGCAGCACTGCACAAACAGCCGAAGGCGAAAAGATCCTCATCGTCGACGACGACCCGGGCCTGAGCAGCCTGCTGGAGCGATTCTTCACCAGCAAAGGCTATCGCGCGCGGGCTGTACCCAATGTCGAACAGATGGACCGCCTGCTGGCGCGCGAAGTCTTCAACCTGGTGGTCCTCGACCTGATGCTGCCTGGCGAGGACGGCCTCTCCGCCTGCCGTCGCCTGCGCGCGGCGAACAACCAGGTGCCGATCATCATGCTCACCGCCAAGGGCGACGAGCTGAGCCGCATCAAGGGCCTGGAACTGGGCGCCGACGACTACCTGGCCAAGCCGTTCAACCCCGACGAGCTGGTGGCCCGGGTCAAGGCCGTGCTGCGCCGGCAGACGCCATCGGTGCCGGGCGCGCCGGGCAGCGAGGACGAAACCGTCACCTTCGGCGACTACGAGCTGTCCCTGGCCACCCGCGAGCTCAAGCGTGGCGACGAAGTGCACATGCTCACCACCGGCGAGTTCGCCGTGCTCAAGGCGCTGGTCATGCATGCCCGCGAGCCGCTGACCCGCGACAAGCTGATGAACCTGGCCCGCGGCCGCGAGTGGGATGCGCTGGAGCGCTCCATCGACGTGCAGATCTCGCGCCTGCGCCGGATGATCGAGCCGGACCCGTCCAAACCGCGTTATATCCAGACCGTCTGGGGCGTCGGCTATGTCTTCGTCCCGGATGGCAACGCCAGCAAGTGATCCATCGTCGTTTGCCGTGATGCATCGAAAGCAGGGCCACCGCAGGGTTGCCCTGCTTTTGCATGATCAGCCCCGCAAAGCCCGCGAGCCGCGCTCGCGCCTGCCAAGTGTGTAGCCGTTGTCCATGAAAACGCCGCTGTGGTTCCCGCAAAGCTTCTTCGCCCGCACGCTGTGGCTGGTGCTGATCGTCGTCCTGTTTTCCAAGGCGCTGACCCTGGTCTACCTGCTGATGAACGAGGACGTGCTGGTCGATCGCCAGTACAGCCACGGCGTCGCGCTGACCCTGCGCGCGTACTGGGCGGCGGACGAGTCGGACCGGGAGAAGATCGCCGAGGCCGCCGGGCTGATCCGCGTCACCGGCAACGGCGTGCCCGAGGGCGAACAGCACTGGCCCTACAGCGAGATCTACCAGCGCCAGATGCAGGCCGAGCTGGGCGAGGACACCGAGGTTCGCCTGCGCGTGCATGCGCCGCCGGCGCTGTGGGTACGGGCGCCAAGCCTGGGCGACGACTGGCTGAAAGTGCCGCTGTACCCGCACCCGCTGCGCGGCCAGAAGATCTGGAACGTGCTCGGCTGGTTCCTCGCCATCGGCTTGCTGTCCACCGCCTCGGCGTGGATCTTCGTGCGTCAGCTCAACCAGCCGCTGAAACGCCTGGTGTTCGCGGCCCGGCAGCTGGGCCAGGGGCGCAGCGTGCGCCTGCCGATCAGCGACACGCCGAGCGAGATGACCGAGGTCTATCGCGCCTTCAACCAGATGGCCGAGGACGTGGAACAGGCCGGCCGCGAGCGCGAACTGATGCTCGCCGGCGTCTCCCACGACCTGCGCACGCCCCTGACGCGCCTGCGCCTGTCGCTCTCCATGCTGGCCAGCGACAACGACCTGACCGACGACATGGTCCGCGACATCGAGGACATGGACGCGATCCTCGACCAGTTCCTCGCCTTCATCCGCGATGGCCGTGACGAACCGGTGGAAGAAGTCGATCTCAGCGACCTGGTGCGGGAAGTGGTCGCACCGTTCAACCAGCCCGAGGAACAGGTGCGCCTGTGCCTGGAACCGATCCCGCCCTTCCCGCTGCGTCGTGTCTCGATCAAGCGCTTGCTCAACAACCTGATCGGCAACGCCCTGTATCACGCGGGCAAGGGCGTCGAGGTGGCAGCCTATGTCTCCGGTGACAGCAGCGCGCCCTACGTGGTGCTGAGCGTGCTCGACCGTGGTGCCGGCATCGATCCGGGCGAGCTGGAGGCGATCTTCAATCCGTTCATTCGCGGCGACCGCGCGCGCAGCGGCAAGGGCACCGGCCTGGGCCTGGCGATCGTCAAGCGGATCGCTGCCCAGCATGGCGGTAACGTGGAGTTGCGCAACCGTTCCGGCGGCGGCATCGAGGCCAGGGTCAGGCTGCCGCTGGGTCTGCTGCTGCCGCGGGACGCGGTCTAGCGATTCCGGGGCTGCTGCGCAGCCCCGATCGGCTCAGCCCTTGCCTTTCGTCCGGGTCAGGTTCGGCCCGCCGTTCTTCTCCAGATGCTCGATGATCATCCCGGCAACGTCCTTGCCGGTGGTGGTCTCGATGCCTTCCAGCCCCGGCGACGAGTTCACCTCCATCACCAGCGGCCCGTGATTGGAGCGCAGGATATCCACGCCCGCGACACTCAGGCCCATGACCTTGGCCGCGCGAATCGCGGTCATGCGCTCTTCCGGGGTGACCTTGATCAGGCTGGCGGTACCGCCGCGGTGCAGGTTGGAACGGAACTCCCCGGGCTTGGCCTGGCGCTTCATCGAGGCGATGACCTTGTCACCCACCACGAAGCAGCGGATATCCGCGCCACCGGCTTCCTTGATGTATTCCTGGACCATGATGTTCTGCTTCAGGCCCATGAACGCCTCGATCACCGACTCGGCGGCCTTGGTCGTCTCGCACAGCACCACGCCGATGCCCTGGGTGCCTTCCAGCACCTTGATCACCAGCGGTGCGCCATTGACCATCTGGATCAGGTCGGGAATGTCGTCCGGCGAGTGGGCGAAGCCGGTCACCGGCAGGCCGATGCCACGCCGCGACAGCAGTTGCAGGGAGCGCAGTTTGTCCCGTGAACGGGCGATGGCCACGGATTCGTTGAGGGGGAACACGCCCATCATTTCGAACTGGCGCAGCACCGCGCAGCCATAGAAGGTCACCGAGGCGCCGATCCGCGGAATCACCGCGTCGAAGCCTTCCAGCGGCTTGCCGCGATAGTGGATCTGCGGCTTGTGGCTGGCGATGTTCATGTAGGCACGCAGGGTATCGATCACCACCATTTGATGGCCCCGTTGCGTACCGGCCTCGACCAGGCGACGGGTGGAATACAGACGCGGGTTTCGCGACAGCACAGCGATCTTCATGCAGCACCTGTGGAGGGGGTAATGGTCGCCGGGAACACCGGCTTGTCCTGAACGTACTTGAGACCCGGGTTGACTACCAGTTGGCCATGTATCAAGGCTTTTGAACCGAGCAGAAGGCGATAGCGCATGGCCTTGCGACAGGCCAGGGTAAATTCCACCTCCCAGACCCGATCGCCCAGCGCCAGCGGCGTGCGGATCACATAGCGCACCTGGGCCTGGCCGTTGGAGCTCTTGATGGTCTTCATGGTCACCAGCGGCGCTTCGCAGCGGCGGTGACGCAATTGCACCACCGTGCCCAGGTGGGCGTTGAAGCGCACCCAGCGCTCGCCGTTGCGCATGAACGGCTCGACCTCGGTGGCATGCAGGCTGGAAGTGCTGGCGCCGGTGTCGATCTTGGCGCGCAGGCCGGCCAGGCCGAGGTCGGGCAAGGCCACCCACTCGCGCAAACCGATAACGCTCAAATGATCAAATGTCTTCACGATGCACAACCCGGGGAAAGTCGGTGAACTGTAAGCAGGCAGCGGACTTTTTGCATCCGTAAGTGAAGGTAGTACAGTTCCATGACCGCAAATCATCGGAGCAGTGCGATGGCATACGAGCAGGACGACGACAAGGTGCGTCTGGACAAGTGGCTCTGGGCCGCACGTTTCTACAAGAGCCGCGCCCTGGCCAAGGCCGCCATCGAGAGCGGCAAGGTGCATTGTCGCGGCGAACGCTGCAAGCCGGGCAAGGAGCCCCGCGTCGGTGACGAGTTCGTCCTGCGCACCGGGTTCGACGAGCGCACCGTGGTGGTCAAGGCGCTGTCCATCGTGCGCCGTGGCGCACCGGAGGCGCAGACCCTGTACGAGGAAACCGAAGAGAGTATCCGCCGCCGTGAACAGGCGGCGGAACTGCGCAAGGCCGGCGCCCTGGGCGTGACCACCGATGGTCGGCCGACCAAGAAGCAGCGTCGGCAGATCCATCAGTTCCAGGGCAACTACGACTGAGCGCGAACCACGCTCATCCGGCCAACCAGCGGCAGCCGGGCCACAAGCGAGAACAGCGGCGCGGTCCAGCGCAGCAATGCGGCGCTCCCCCTGGCCGCCAGGGGCGTGTAGCAACTCCAGCCGAGCGCCAGGATCGCCATCAGCAAGCCGCCGATGTAATCGTCCTGGCCCCAGTGGGCCCCAGCCACCAGGCGCGGCAGCATGAACAGGAAGGCGAGCGCCCAGACCACCAGGTTCTGCCAGAAGCCACGGGTGAACAGGGTCATGAACAGCGCCCAGATCAGCAGCACCGAGGCGTGGTCACCGGGGAAGCTCTTGGTGGAACGGTCCTTCAGTTCCCAGGCGGATTCCAGATGTGGATAGAAGTGACTGAGGCGAATGGCGTCGCTGAATACGGCGGACGGGCTCTCGTGTTGCCAGCCTGCGGCATCGACCCACTTGGAAAACAGCGCGCGAATCACCACTAAGAGGATCAGCGTGACGAAGAAGCCGAAGAAGGCCTCGCGTACCTGGTGAGCCTTGAATACCCAGTTGCCGCGGATCAGCAGGGCCAGCAGGATCAGGCCGACGACGATGTCAAAAGGACGCAGGCTGCCGAGGGTCCAGATATAGCGCCAGGCGGTGTTGTCGGCCAGCGGCGCATTGAGGGTGTGGAACAGCCACTCGTCGAAAGTCAGGCACAGGATCTGGCCAAAAGGCCATAACCAGAAACACAGTAGAGCAATGGGCAGCAAGGTACAGGCTGCCAACGGGCCCCATGACCACCTGGCTTGGAACAGGGGTCGATTGTCCATAAGATACCTCTCCAGATAAACGATGCGAGCGCCTTCAGGGCGCTCTGCCACAGGGCCCCAAGGGCCCTGTAATTATTTTGTCACAATTGCGAACAGCGGAACCCCATGAGCGACTTGCCGGACACCGACTTCACCCAACGTTTCATCTTTGACGAGCGCGACGTACGCGGCGAACTCGTCTGCCTCGAAAGCAGCTATGCCCGCGTGCTGGAAAAGCACCCCTACCCGCAGCCGGTCGCGCAACTGCTGGGCGAACTGATGGCCGCCGCCGCGTTGCTGGTCGGCACCCTCAAGTTCGATGGCCTGCTGATTCTCCAGGCGCGCTCCGATGGCCCGGTGCCGCTGCTGATGGTCGAGTGCTCCAGCGAGCGCGAGATCCGCGGCATCGCCCGCTATGACGGCGAGGCGCTGAGCGCCGACGCCGGCCTGCGCGAACTGATGCCCAACGGCATGCTGGCGCTGACCATCGACCCACGCCAGGGCCAGCGCTACCAGGGCATCGTCGAACTGGACGGAGCCGACCTGGCCGAATCCTTCACCAACTACTTCGTCATGTCCGAGCAGCTGGGCACCCGTTTCTGGCTCAGCGCCGACGGCGGCCGCGCCCGTGGCATGCTCCTGCAGCAACTGCCGGTCGACCGCCAGCCGGACGCCGACGAGCGCGCCGAAAGCTGGGCCCACGTCGCCACCCTCGCCGGCACCCTCAGCCGCGAGGAGCAGCTTGGCCTGGACAACGAAACCCTGCTGCACCGCCTCTACCACGAGGACGCCGTGCGCCTGTTCGACATCCAGCCGCTGCAGTTCCGTTGCAGTTGTTCGCGGGAGCGTTCCGGCAGTGCCCTGGTCAGCCTGGGCCTGGACGATGCGCGTGAGCTGGTGGCCGAACATGGCGGCCGGATCGAGATCGATTGCCAGTTCTGCAACGAGCGCTATCGCTTCGATGCAGCCGATGTGGAGCAGCTGTTCGCTGGCGGTGGTGTGGACGCGCCGTCAGATACTCGTCACTGAAACGTTTCCGCTCAGGAGATTCTCCTGTCGAATGCGCTTAAGACGCAGTTCTGACAGGAGGGCCCTACTTTTTTTGGGCGTTTCTGGCATAATCCGGCCACTTTTTTCGCTGTAGTAACTCGTAAAGATCTACTACAAATCGTTTGGAGCACTCGGCCACCGGGCCGGATGGGGTATCTCATGACGCAAGCCAACAACGCCGTGTTCACCGATCTGAGCGTCGACGAGCTGGTAAAAGAAGCACTGAAACGCGGTGAAGGCGAGCTTGCCGACACTGGCGCGCTGGTCGTGAAAACCGGTCACCGCACCGGTCGTTCGCCGGTTGACCGTTTCATCGTCGAAGAGCCGAGCACCCAGGACGCCATCGCCTGGGGCCCGATCAACCGCAAGTTCCCCGCCGACAAGTTCGATGCCCTGTGGGCCCGTGTCGAGGCGTTCAACAACGCCCAGGAACACTTCGTTTCCCACGTCCACGTAGGTGCTGCAGAAGAGCACTACCTGGCCGTCAAGATGACCACCCAGACCGCCTGGCAGAACCTGTTCGGCCGTTGCCTGTTCATCAACCCGGCCCAGTACAACCCGGCTGGCCGCGAAGAGTGGCAAGTACTGAACGTCGCCAACTTCGAGTGCGTGCCAGAGCGTGACGGCACCAACTCCGACGGCTGCGTCATCCTCAACTTCGCCCAGAAGAAAGTCCTGATCGCTGGCATGCGCTACGCCGGCGAGATGAAGAAAGCCATGTTCTCGGTGCAGAACTTCCTGCTGCCGGCTGCCGACGTGCTGCCGATGCACTGCGCCGCCAACATCGGCGAAGAAGGCGACGTGACCCTGTTCTTCGGTCTGTCCGGCACCGGCAAGACCACCCTGTCGGCCGACGAAAGCCGTTACCTGATCGGTGACGACGAGCACGGCTGGGGCGAAGGCGTTGTCTTCAACATCGAAGGCGGCTGCTACGCCAAGTGCATCGACCTGTCCGAGAAGAACGAGCCGGTCATCTGGAAAGCCATCAAGCACGGCGCGGTCCTGGAAAACGTCGTCCTCGACGACGCCAAGCACGCCGACTACGCCGATGGCAGCCTGACCCAGAACAGCCGTGCCGCGTACCCGCTGGAGCACGTCGAGAAGCGCTCCGAGAAGAACCTGGGCGGCGAGCCCAACGCGGTCATCTTCCTGACCTGCGACCTGACCGGCGTGCTGCCGCCAGTGTCGATCCTGAACAACGAGCAGGCGGCCTACCACTTCCTGTCCGGCTACACCGCACTGGTCGGTTCCACCGAGATGGGTTCGGGCGGCGGCATCAAGTCGACCTTCTCCACCTGCTTCGGCGCACCGTTCTTCCCGCGTCCGGCCGGCGAGTACGCCGAACTGCTGATCAAGCGCATCAAGGGCTTCGGCTCCAAGGTCTACCTGGTCAACACCGGCTGGACTGGCGGTGGCTACGGCGTCGGCAAGCGCTTCAGCATCCCGACCACCCGTGCGGTGATCGCAGCGATCCAGAGCGGCGCGCTGATCGGTGCCGAGACCGAGCACCTGGACATCATCAACCTGGACGTGCCGAAGGCCGTTCCGGGCGTCGATACCGAGCTGCTGAACCCGCGCACCACCTGGGCCGACAAGGCTGCCTACGACGAAGCAGCGAAAGGCCTGGCCTCGCTGTTCATCGAAAACTTCAAGAAGTTCGAAGTTTCCGACGCGATCAAGGCTGCCGGTCCGCAGCTGTAAGCTGATCCCGGCATGAAGAAGCCCCGACTCGCGAGAGCCGGGGCTTTTTCGTTTTTGCAGTTCGGCGCGCGCCCCGTGGGAGCGCGACCCTTTCCATTTCAGGGAGAACAACGATGTCCGAAAACCTGCAGATCGAAGACTTCCCCCACGCGGAATACATCTCCACCCGCTGGCAGGACGCCGATATCAACGGCCAGATCTCCAGCGCCGCGGTGTACGGCTTCTTCGATACCGCGATCCAGACCTACCTCGCCACCCACGGCGAAGTCGATCCGCAGGAAGGTGCAGTGGTGGGTTTCGTGGTCAGTTCCTCCTGCGACTTCTACGCCTCGGCGGGCTTCACCGACCTGTTGCAGGTAGGTATCCGGGTCGAGCGTTTCGCCGGCAGCACCGTGGAATACCAGGTGGCCCTGTTCGACCAGAGCGGCAAGGAACTTCATGCGCTGGGCCGGGTGGTGCAGGTGTTCATCGAGCGCCAGACCGGCAAGCCCGCGGCCTTCCCCGCGACGCTGGAAACGGCCCTGCAGGCGCTGAACTGAATCCCCGGCGGATCAGTCGTTCAGCCGGATGATCCCTTCGCGCACCGCAAACAGCACCAGCCCCGGCACATCGTGAATCTGCAGGCGGTGCATGATCTGCGAGCGGTGCGCCTCGACGGTCTTCACGCTCAGGCCCAGGCCGTCGGCGATGGAGCGGGTGGACTCGCCGCGGGCGATCAGGCGCAGGATCTCCATCTGCCGCGCGGTCAGTTGCATCGCCGCGCTGACTTGCGGACGCCGGCGGTTCTGCTTCACCGCCTGGCCGATCACCAGCGGCAACACCGCCGACGACAGGTACTGGCCGCCACCGCGCAGCGACTGCAAGGCCAGCTCCAGCTCCTGCACCGTCGCGCTCTTGAGCAGGAAGCCATGGGCGCCCTGCTGCAGGCAGTGCATGACGAACTCCAGCTCCGAGCGCGACGACAGCATCAGCACCGTGCACGCCGGCACCCGCAGGTATAGCTCGCGCAGCAGTTCCTCGCCGGTCAGCGTCCCGAGGGCGATGTCCAGCACGATGATGTCCGGTTTCAGCGTCTCGGCCAGCTCTACGGTGGTCACCGTATCGCCCGCCTCACCGACCACGGCATATTCTTGTTTTTGTTCGAGCAACGCTCGCAGCCCTGCGCGGAACAGGGGCGAATCGTCGGCAATCAGTAATCGGCAAAGCATAGGTGTGTGCCCGTGTCGCATGAATTTGGGTGAACGGATCTTCGCTGCGCGGTGTTGCTCCCTTGCGATGGAAAAGCCTGCGTCTCGTGCACCGCTCAGCGGTGTCGCGAACAGGGCGTCGATGGGGGTGGTCTGACCTGGAAATGCTCAGCCATTACGGGCGCTGACGCAGAACTGGTTGATCAATGCCGGCAGGCGACTCAGCGGCTCGATGGTCTGGGCCGCGCCGAGGCGAATGGCTTCCTTGGGCATGCCGAACACCACGCAGCTGGCCTCGTCCTGGGCCACGGTGCTGGCACCCTGTTCGCGCATGGCCAGCAGGCCACGGGCTCCGTCGTCGCCCATGCCGGTCATGATGATGCCCAGGGCATTGCTGCCGGCATGGCGGGCGGCGGAACGGAACAGGACATCGACCGAAGGCTTGTGTCGGTTGACGGCGGGGCCGTCGAGCACTTCGACCAGGTAGTGGGCACCGCTGCGCTTGAGCTGCATGTGCAGGCCACCGGGCGCCAGCAAGGCGAGCCCGGTGTGCACGCGATCCAGGTGCCTGGCCTCGCGCACTTCGATCTGGCACAGGCCGTTGAGGCGGCGCGCGAAATCGGCGGTGAACTTCTCCGGCATGTGTTGAACGATGACCAGGCCGGGGCAGTCGGGCGGCAATTGCCGCAAGACGAATTCCAGTGCCTGGGTACCGCCGGTCGAGCAGCCAAGTGTAACGATTCGGTCGGTGGTTTTGCGCAGCGCCGGGGTGGCCGGCAGGTCTTTTTTTTCCCCGCCCGACGGCAGGGCATGGCGAGCCACCGGCCGGGTTTTCGCGGCGTCCTCGATGCAGCGCACCAGGTCGCCGGCAATGCCCTCCAGGCTCTGCTTCAGACCCAGCTTGGCCTTGGTGAACACACCGACCGCACCGGCGGCCAGGGCTTCGACATTGAGGTCGTTGCCGGCCTCGGTGAGGGTCGAGCAGATGATGGTCGGCGTCGGTCGCTCGGCCATGATCTGGCGCAGGAAGGTCAGGCCATCCATGCGCGGCATCTCGACGTCGAGGACCAGCACGTCAGGCCAGTCACGGCGCATCTTGTCGATGGCGTAGAGCGGGTCGGCGGCCATGCCGACCACCTGGATCCCGGGGTGGTTGCCGAGGTACTGCCCCAGCACCTGGCGGACCAGGGCGGAGTCGTCGACGATGAACACGCGGATCGGAGTGGAACGCTCGATCATAGGCGTTCGAACACCGAGGGTCGCACCGGCCGCAGCGGCAGGTTGAAACCGTGGATGCTTTCGGCATGGCCGATGAACAGCAGCCCGCCGGGGCGCAGGCGCTCCACCAGGTTACGCACGATGCGCTGCTTCTGCGCCGTGTCGAAATAGATCAGCAGGTTGCGCAGGAAGATCACGTCGAACTGGCCGAGGCTTTCCGGCATCGGCTGGATCACGTTGATCTCGCGCAGTTGCACCTTGTTGCGCAACCAGCCCTGCACACGCATGCGCCCCTGCATGTCCTCGACCCCGCACAGGCAATGGCGGTGCAGCCAGCCCTCGGGGAAATAGCGCGCCTGGGCCATGTCGTAGATACCCAGCTCGGCGAGCTCCAGCATGCTCTGGCTGAGGTCGCTGGCGAGGATCGACCACTCGTTGCCACGGGCGAACTCGGCGGCGGTCATGGCCAGGCTGTAGGGCTCCTCGCCGGACGAGCAGGCCGCGCTCCACAGGCGCAGCGGCCCGCCGCGCTTGCTCAGCCACTGGCCGAGGTATTCGAAGTGGGCGTACTCGCGGAAGAAGTAGGTTTCGTTGGTGGTCAGCAGGTCGACCACCAGGCGTCGCTCGCGGGCGTACTGCGGGTACGCCAGGCAATTGATGTAGTCGTCGTAGCTGTCCAGCTGGTGGTGGCGCAGGCGCTTGAGCAAGCGCCCGGCCACCAGCGAGCGCTTGTTGCTCGACAGGTGGATGCCGGAGGCATCCTGCATCAGTCGCTGCAGCTCGCGGAAGTTCTGCTCGCCGAGGACGGGCAACGAGGGCATCGCGGACATGTTCAGTGGGCCTTTGCCGCCTGGCTGAGGTGACGGATATCGTCCAGCGACAGCACTTGCAGCATGTTGAGGATGATCAGGAACTCCTGGCCCTGCTGGGCCATGCCGGCGATGAAGTCGGAGCGGATCGCCGTGCCGAAGGCCGGCGCCGGCATGATTTGCCGCGGGTCGATCTCCAGCACTTCGTCCACCTCGTCCACCACCAGGCCGATGCGCTGCAGACCATCGCCCAGCGCCAGCTCGATGATGACAATGCAGGTGCGGTTGCCCGGCGCGGTCAGGCTCAGGCCGAAGCGCGCGGCCAGGTCGAGGACCGGCACCACGTTGCCGCGCAGGTTGATCACGCCGTGGATGTAGGCGGGCATCATCGGCACCCGGGTGACCTCGGCGTACTCGATGATCTCGCGGACCAGTTCGATGGGCAGCGCGTAGCCCGCCTCACGCACGCGAAAGCTCAGGTGCTGGATGGCGTCGGCTTGTGCCTCGATTCGTTGCGGCTGGCTCATGGGCACCTCGCTCAAGTGAAGCTGACGAACTGGCCTTCATCGATCAGCGCCTTCGGCCCCGGACGTACCGGTGCCGGCAGGCTGTCGCCGCGCGGGCTGCGCACGGCGACACTGCCCTGTTCGAAACGGAAATAGCCGATCAGTTCCTGAAGCTGGCTCGCCTGGGCGTTCATTTCCTCGGCGGTGGCCGCCAGTTCCTCGGACGCCGAGGCGTTCTGCTGGGTGATCTGGTTCATCTGGCCCATGGCGATGTTGATCTGCCCGGCGGCGCTGCTCTGCTCCTGCGAAGCAGCAGTGATCTCCTGGACCAGGTCTGAGGTGCGCTGGATATTCGGCACGATCTCGCCCAGCAGCTTGCCGGCCGACTCGGCCAGCTGCACGCTGCTGGAGGCCACCTGGCCGATCTCCTGGGCCGCCACCTGGCTGCGCTCGGCAAGCTTGCGCACCTCGGCGGCGACCACCGCGAAGCCCTTGCCATGGTCGCCGGCGCGAGCGGCCTCGATGGCGGCGTTGAGGGCCAGCAGGTTGGTCTGGTAGGCGATGTCGTCGATGATGCCGATCTTGTCGGCGATCTGTTTCATCGCCAGCACCGTGTCGCCCACCGCGCTACCGCCCTGCACCGCGTCGTTGGCGGCCTTGCCGGCGATGCCGTCGGTGATCTTGGCGCTTTCGGTGTTCTGCGCGATGGAGGCGGACATTTCTTCCACCGAGGCGCTGGTCTGCTCGACGCTGGCCGCCTGTTCGTTGGCCGCCTGGCTCAACGACTGCGAGGTCGAGCTGACCTGCTCGGAGGCCGACGACAGCGCGTCGGCGGAGCTGCGCACGTCGCCGAGGATGCTGCGCAGGCGCTCGGTCATGTTCTGCATGGCGCCCAGCAGGCGGCCGGTCTCGTCCTTGCGGTCGACCACCAGGTCCTGGCTCAGGTCGCCCGCGGCCATGCGGTCGGCAGCCAGCACCGCACCCGCCAGCGGACGGGTGATGCTGCGGGTGACCAGCACGCCGACCAGCATGCCCAGCAGGGTCGCCACCACCACCAGGATGATCATCTGGAAGCGCGAGTTCTCGGCGATCTCGGTGATCGACGCATTGGCTTCACCGGCACGCTTCTGCTTGGCATCGCTGGCCTCGCCGAGCAGGCGGTCGACTTCGTTGGCGGCGGCGGTATTGCGCGGCATCAGTTCCAGGGCGGCGCTCATGCTCTGCAGCTCGCCGGACTGTTGGTGGGTATTGAGCATCAGGTTGGCTGCGGCGATGTACTCCTGCAGCGGCGCCTCGATGGCCGTGACCTGGGCCTTGCCGTCGGCCGTGAGGAAGAACTCCTTGGCGCCGGTCACCAGCTCGCGGGTCTTGTCCATCGCGGTACGGGCCACGCGAGCGGATTCGTCGCGGTCCTCGATGGTGGTCGCCATCAGGCTGCGACGCACCGCGCGGTTGGCCATCAGCAACTGGATATTGGCTTCCTGCAGGGTGCTCAGGCCGACCACGTCCATGTCGTACATGCGGTCGGACAGGTCGTTGACCTGGTTCAGGTTGCGGATGCCGATGAAGCCGATGATGGCGGTCAGCGCGACCACCAGCAGGAAGCCCAGGGTCAGGCGCACGCCTATCTTCATGTTGCTGATCATTTGCATGGTGACTCTCCGGAAAGGCTGGGCATGCTGGTGGCGGCGAGGCGCGGTTCGCTCTCGGCACGTTGCTGCAATTGGCGGAACAGGCTGGGGATATCGAGGATCAGCGCCACCTGGCCGGAGCCGAGGATGGTCGAGCCGCTGATGCCCGAGAGGTGCTGGAACATCTGCCCCAGCGGTTTGATCACGGTCTGCAGTTCGCCCAGCAACTGCTCGACGATCAGCCCGGCCTGCTGCCGGCCCTGGCTGACCACGACGATGTTGCGACGGGCGCGGGGATCGCCGCGCAGGCCGAAGTGCCGGCCCAGGTCGACGCTGGGCAGCGGCTTGCCGCGCAGGTTCAGGTGGCCGCCGGCGTCGAGGGCATCGGCGCGCTCTTCCATGCATTCGGTGACCATGTCCAGCGGGATCACGAAGTGATCGCCGCCGACGCTGACGAGGAAGCCGTCGATGATCGCCAGGGTCAGCGGCAGACGGACGCGGAAGGTGCAGCCAACGCCTGGCTGCGAGTCGATCTCGATGATCCCGCGCAGCTCGTCGATGGCACTGCGCACCACGTCCATGCCGACACCGCGGCCGGACAGGTTGGACACCGCCTCGGCGGTGGAGAAGCCGGGCTCGAAGATCAGCAGGTGGATGTCCTGGTCGCTGAGCTGGGCGTCAGCATCGAGCATGCCGCGCGCGACGGCCTTCTCGCGGATGCGCGCGGTATTCAGCCCGCGGCCGTCGTCGCTGACTTCGAGGACGATCATCCCCGAGTCATGGAAGGCGTTCAGGCGCAGGCTGCCCTGGGCAGGCTTGCCGGCGGCGCGGCGCTCGTCCGCCGGCTCGATGCCGTGGTCGATGGCGTTGCGCACCAGGTGCACCAGCGGGTCGGCGATGCGGTCGATCAGGGTCTTGTCCAGTTCGGTTTCGCTACCGGAGAGGGTCAGCTGGATCTGCTTGCCCAGCGCCTGGCTGACGTCGCGCACCACGCGGTGGAAGCGGTTGAAGGTCTCGCCGATCTCCACCATGCGCAGCTTCAAGGCGCGCTCGCGGATCTGCTCGACATGCTGCTGCACCGCCTGGACGCTTTCGATGCACGCCGTCGAGCCGCTGCGCAGCGACTGCATATGGGCCCCGGCGGTGCTGATCACCAGCTCGCCCACCAGGTTGATCAACTCGTCGAGCTTGTGCGCGGCGACCTTGACCATGCTGCTGCCCTGGGGGCTGCGCGGCTCGGTGCTGGCAGCCGGAACGGGGGCGTGCGCAGCCGGCGCCAACGTTTGCGTTTCGCGGGCTTCGGCGACCGGCTGCGCGTTGTCCTCTTCCTCCCGCGCCTGCAGGCGCAGGGTGCAGAAGTCTTCGGCCAGGGCGAAGACGTCGAGCAATTCCTCGCGGCTGGCGACGCTGAGCAGGGTCAGTTCGTAGCCGAGGTAGCAGGCTTCGGCGTCGAGACCGTGGAGGTCCGGCACCGCCCAGGTCAGGGTCTGCAACGACTCGATACGGCCAAGGCGGTCCAGGTAGCGCAGGAAGCTGCTGGGTTCGAAGCCGTTGCGCAGCAGTTCGGCGTCGAAGCGGATCGACAGGAACCACTCCTTGATCTCGCCCGCCGCCTCGGCCACCTCCGCTACCACTTCACCGCTGTCGGCCACGCTGCCGCCGAGGGCCAGGAGCAGTTCACTCTGGCGCGGTGTGTGCGGTGCCAGGGTGCCGTGCTGCGGGTCGATGCTCTCGACCATGCCGTTGAGTTCGTCCATGCACTGCAACATCAGCGACACCAGCGCCGGGGTCAGCTGGCGCTGGCCGTCACGCACGCCCATCAGCTGGTTTTCCAGTTGATGGGCCAGGGCCACCAGCGGCTCCAGGGAGAAGATCCCCGCCGAGCCCTTGAGGGTGTGCACGGCGCGGAACAGCGCGTTGATCGCCTCGGCATCGTCGCTGGCCTGCTCCAGGCGCAGCAGGTTGTCCTCGGCTTCCTTGAGCAGGTCACGGGCCTCTTCCAGGAAGCCTTCCAGCAGTTGCGTCCACTGATCGCTATCGAACATCGCTTATTCCTCGCCGGTGCCGTGGGCACCGACCGGGTACAGGGATTCGAGGCGCAGCAGTTCCACCAGCGCGCGACCCTGCGTGGACAGGTCGATGACATGCGCGCCCTGCGCCAGGGTCTTTTGCAGCGACAGCAGCAGTTGCACGCCGGCACTGTCGAGTTCGTCCAGGCCGCCGAGGTCCAGGGCCCAGGGGCCCGGGTCCTGCGCCAACAGGGCGAGCAGGGCCTGGCGGGTGTCGCTGGCTTCGTAGATGGTCAGGTCGCCACGCACGTCCAGGCGCGCGGGCTGCGAATCGCTGGCGGGATGCAGCGTGACGGTGGCCATCAGCCGATCAGCTTTTCGACCGCCGCCAGCAGTTGCTGCGGCTGGAACGGCTTGACGATCCAGGCCTTGGCCCCGGCGGCCTGGCCTTCGGCTTTCTTGGCCTGCTCGCTTTCGGTGGTGAGCATCATGATCGGGGTGAAGCGGTACTCGGGCTTGGCCTTCACCGCCTTGACCAGGCCGATGCCGTCGAGGTTGGGCATGTTCACGTCGCTGATGATCAGGTTGATCTTCTGTCCGGTGAGCTTGCTCAGCGCATCGCGGCCGTCGCAGGCCTCGATGACCTGGTGACCGGTACCGTTGAGGCTGATTTTCACCAGTTGGCGCATGGAGGCGGAGTCGTCGACGATCAGGATGGTCTTGGCCATGTCAGGGCACTCGGCAGTTAGAAAAAGGTCACGTCGCTGGCGGTCGCAGCCTGGCTGTGGCCGACGCGCTCCTCGCTGGTGGTGAAGCGCTCGCGCAGGCGGGCGAGCCAGGCCTGGGCATCGTGCAGGCGCTGGTCGCGGCGTTCGATGGCTTCCTGGAGTTGCTGCAGGTCGGTCTGCAGGTGATCGAGCATCTGGTCGGCGCGGTCCTGGAACTGCAGGGCGACCATCACCGCGTGGATATCGCCCTGGGTCGAGCGGGCGTTGTCCTGGAGATTGCGTGAGGCGGCGTCGAGGGCGTCGAGGTTGTTGCCCAGGCCGCTGATGACCTCGGCAAGCACCTGCTCCAGGCGCGCGAGGTTCTGCTGTTCCTCGCTGCCGAGCTCGTTGGCGGCTTCGATGCTGGACTGGATCGCCTGGTTGATCTCGCCGACCTTGCTGTCCATCGACTGGCCGGTTTCCGCCGACAGCCGGGAGAGCTTGCGCACCTCATCGGCGACCACCGCGAAACCGCGGCCGAACTCACCGGCGCGAGCGGCCTCGATGGCCGCGTTGAGGGCCAGCAGGTTGGTCTGGCTGGCGATTTCCTGGACGTGGCGGGCCATCTGCTGCAGCTCGCCGGTGTAGCCGCCGAGGTGGCCGATGGTGGCGAGGAATTCCTGCTGGCGACGGCTGCCGGCGGCGAAGGCTTCGGTCACGCCTTGCAGGCGCTGGTTAGCCTGGCGCAGGTTTTCGCCGAGGCCGCCGCTGGTGAGCACGTCTTCGCTCTGGTCGAGACTGGCCTGGAGACGCTGGCTGATATCGGTGAAGCGGTCGAGCAGGCCGCCGATGTTGTCGGCGAGCAGACGGCGGCTTTGCTGCAGGCTGTCGGTCCAGGACGGCACGACCGCTGGCAACAGTTGTTCAAGGGCGTGGGGCTGGGGTTCCGGGAGGTGGTCGTCGACCGACTGTGTCACCGGCAAGACAGCCTTGCGTGGCGCCAGGAACAGCGCGGCGGCAGCGATCAGCAGCAGCCCGGCGACATTCAGCCAGGCCAGGCCGGACAGCATCGCGGCGACGCACAGAACAATCCCTATCCCGATACCCACGTGCATTCGCATCCCTTACGCCCACCGTCCTTCTCTGAAGGCTTCGCATGGTAGCGATAGTGATTTGACGTCAAAATCGGGACGCCCCTTAAGCCGACCGGGCAGTCATAAAAGTGACTCGGCAAAACAATACGGGACTGCGCTGACCACACCGACAGGATTGTCGACTGAAACGCTTTAGGCGCCGCGCACCGGTGGATTCCGGGCTGGCTTAGGAGAAGGCGGGATACATAGGTGTATGGCTTAAGCCAAAGGTGTGATGGCGTTTAGCTTGATAAGCAATTGGTTACAGGGAATGTGGGGGCTTTCCCGCATTCCGTCCTCCGGGAGAACGGAATGCGGGGCGATCGATCAGTCGCGCCAGTGACGCTTGTGCTTGCGATGGCCGTAGTGATGACCGCGGTCATGGACATAGCGGCGGTCGTAGCCACGACCGCGATCGCGGTAGCGACGATCGTCGTCGTCGGCCTTGTTGCCCATGTAGTTGCCCAGCGCACCACCCGCGCCACCACCGGCGGCGGCGCCGATCAGGCTGCCGGTGTTGCCGCCCATGCTGCGGCCCACCACATTGCCGCCGGCGGCGCCCAATGCACCACCGATGGCCGCTTCGCCGCGGCTGCGTTTGTCGGCACCGACGGCACTACCGGCCGCACCACCGAGGCCGGCGCCGATCGCCGAGCCGGTGCTGCCACCGATCGACTGGCCGACCACCGAGCCCAATACCCCACCCAATGCGCCGCCAATACCGGCTTCGGTGGTGCCGCCCGCGCTGGCAACGCCACTGAGCAGGCTGAGGGACAACAGAAGAATCGAGGAGTACTTCATACGAGAGCCTCAAAGGGATGACGGGGCCGATCCTGCGTCCCGCGCATGAGGCTGACAACGGAAATCCGACGAGTAGCACGAGTGCAGCACATATTTCTAAGCTATTGATTTAGCTGTGAAACTTATCGTGATTTTGGCGGTCTTAGGTTACTTGCGGATCAAGGCCCTGACGGTAATGTCAGGGCCTTTTTTGTTTGTGCTACCGGGTTGGCTCTCATTGATTCAGCGGGAACTTGTGGGAGCGGGTTTACCCGCGATGGCACTGGTGAATTCATTATCGCAATCGCGGGTAAACCGCTCCTGCAGGATCATGCCAGGCACAGGATTAGTTGAGTCTGGAGAGACTAAGGCAATGCCTTGCGCACCTCCAGGCGCCTGGGCAACAACCGGTTCTCGAAGAACAGATCCGCCGTCGCCTGCTGCGCCTGGATCACCGCCTCGGTGATCGGCAGCACCGGCGATGGCGGGCGGTTATCCACATAGCTGGCCACGACCGCTTCCGGCAGCCCCATGGAAGCACTCAATACCTTCAGGCTGGCTTCACGCTCGCTGTGGGTAAGTTGTTCGGCGGCGGTCAGTTCAGCCAGCAGGCTGTGGATAAACTCGCCATTCTCCGCCGCATAGGCCCGCCGCGCGGTGTATACCGGCCCGGACAGCCCCAGCCCTTCACCATCGGCCAGCTTGCGGCTGTGACCCTCGCTCAGCGCCAGCGAAACGTACGGATCCCACACCGCCCAGGCATCCACGCTGCCATGCTCGAAGGCCGCGCGGGCATCCGCCGGGCTCAGGTAGACCGGCTGGATGTCAAGGAACGACAGCCCTGCCTTGTTCAGCGCACGCAATACCAGGTTGTGCGAACTGGAACCCTTCTGCAGCGCGACCTTGCGACCTTTCAGGTCAGCCACCTGCTGCAACCCGCTGTCATTGCGCACCAGGATCACTTCCGCCGACGGCTTGGCCGGCTCGGCACCGATGTACACCAGGTCGGCCCCCGCCGCCTGGGCGAACAGCGGCGGGATATCACCGGTGGAGCCGACATCCAGGCTGCCGATGTTCAGCGCTTCGAGCATCTGCGGTCCGGCAGGGAATTCGATCCACTGCACGCGGGTCTCGGGGAAGCGCTTTTCCAGCAGCCCGTGCTCCTTCGCCAGTACCAGGGCGATGGAGCCCTTCTGGTAGCCGATGCGCAACGCCTGTGGCTCGGCCTGCGCCAGCGTCGCCAGGCCCAGCAGGCCCAGGCCGGCGACGAACATTGCCAATAGCTTCATGCGTCACTCCGCCAGCGAGGGCTTTTCCCAGAGGTTGATACCGCCTTCCACCGCATGCCGGTCGATCAGCGCCAGTTCCTCCGGACTGAAGGCGAGATTGCTCAAGGCGCCGACGTTCTCGACGATCTGCTCCGGTCGACTGGCACCGATCAGCGCCGAGGTGACCCGTGGATCACGCAGGGTCCAGGCCAGCGCCAGTTGCGCCAGGCTTTGTCCGCGCGCCCTGGCGATTTCATCAAGGGCGCGGACATGCGCCAGGTTGGCCTCGGACAGGTGCGACGGCAGCAGCGAACCACCGCCCGGCTTGTTGACCCGGGCATCGCCGGGCACGCCGTTAAGGTATTTGTCGGTCAGCAGCCCCTGTGCCAGCGGGGTGAAGGCGATGACGCCGGCACCCAGCTCGTCGGTGACGTCCAGCAGGTCCTTTTCCACCCAGCGATTGAGCAGGTTGTAGGCCGGTTGATGGATCAGCAGCGGCACCTTCCATTCCTGCAAGAGCCGGGCGATTTCCCGGGTCTTGCTCCCGGAATAGGACGAGATCCCGATATACAGCGCCTTGCCCTGCTGCACCGCCGTGGCCAGCGCGCCGGCGGTTTCCTCCAGCGGGGTATCCGGGTCGAAGCGGTGTGAATAGAAGATATCCACATAGTCCAACCCCAGCCGCGCCAGGCTCTGGTCGAGGCTGGCGAGGATGTACTTGCGCGAACCGCCGCCCTGCCCGTAAGGCCCGGGCCACATGTCCCAGCCGGCCTTGCTGGAGATGATCAGTTCGTCGCGATAGCCCTTGAAGTCCTCGCGCAGCAGGCGCCCGAAGTTGATCTCGGCGCTGCCATAGGGCGGGCCATAGTTGTTGGCCAGGTCGAAATGGTTGATGCCCAGGTCGAAGGCGGTGCGCAGCAACGCACGCTGGTTGTCCAGCGGCGTGCTGTCGCCGAAGTTGTGCCACAGGCCCAGGGACAGGGCCGGCAGCACCAGCCCGCTGCGGCCGACCCGGCGGTATGGCATGGCGTTGTAGCGGTTTTCCGCGGCGATGTAGCTCATGGCGCTTTCCTCAGGAGAAATAGGGGTTGTTCGGCCGGCTCAGGCCCAAGTGTTCACGCAGGGTGCGGCCTTCATAGCGGCTGCGGAACAGACCGCGCCGCTGCAACTCCGGCACCACCCATTGCGCGACGTCTCCCAGGCCACCCGGCAGGTGCGGCACCAGGACGTTGAAACCATCGGCGGCGTCGTTCTCGAACCATTCCTGCAACTGGTCGGCGATCTGCCGTGGCGTGCCGATCAGGCTGTGATGGCCGCGCCCGCCGGCGATGCGCCGACCAAGCTGGGCAAGGTTGAGGTTTTCCCGCTCGGCCAGTTCGCTGAGCAATTGCTGGCGACTGCGCTGGCCGCTGTCGGTGAGGGGCAGCGCGGGCAAGGGACCATCCTGTGGATAACCCGACAGATCGAAATTGCCGAGCATCCGCCCGAGCAGGGCGATCCCCACCTGAGGCTCCACCAGTTCCTGGAAGGCCGCGAACTTATCCTCGGCCTCGGCCTGGCTTGTCCCCGTCACCACGAACACCCCCGGCATGATCTTCAGCGAGTCGCGATCACGCCCGTGGTCCGCCAGCCGCCCCTTGAGATCGGCATAGAACACCTGGGCCGATGCCAGCGACGTCTGCGCGGTGAACACCACGTCGGCAGTGCGCGCCGCCAGGTCAAGCCCGGCCGGCGAAGAACCGGCCTGGACCACCACCGGGCGGCCTTGCGGGGTGCGGGCTACATTCAAAGGACCGCGCACCTTGAAGTGTTCGCCCTCATGATTGAGCAATCGTACTGAATCAGGCTTGTAGTACGTACCGGTTTTCTTGTCTCGAATGAAGGCATCGTCGGCCCAGCTATCCCACAGGCCGGTGACCACTTGATGAAACTCGCGGGCACGAATATAGCGTTCTGCGTGGCCTACGTGAGCTTCGAGGCCAAAATTCAGCGCTTCGGCGGCTGCATCGGACGTTACCAGGTTCCACCCTGCCCGCCCTCCTGACAGATGATCCAGCGAAGCAAATTTCCGTGCCACATGGTATGGATCGTTGTACGTTGTAGTAGCTGTGGCCACCAAACCGATGCGCTCCGTGACGGCGCTGAGCGCCGAAAGCAGGGTGAGGGGCTCGAAATGGTCGGAACGGGCCATCATGCTGGCAATTGGCCCGTCCGCAGCGGCCACGCTGTCGGCGACGAACAACGCGTCGAAACAGGCGTTCTCGGCAATCCGAGCGAGCTGCTTGTAATGCTGGATATCCAGTCCGGCATTGGCCGGAACATCGGGGTGACGCCAGGCCGCTACGTGATGCCCGGTAGCCATCAAGAAAGCGCCGAGACTCATTTGCCGTGGGGTTTTGCTCATGTCAGAAGTCCTTGCGCAGCTGGATGCCGAAGTAACGTTCGTCATCGCGCGGAACAGCGCGGTAGACGTAGTTGCCGCCGGTGGCCAGCAGGGGTGAGTAGGATTTGTCCGCAAGGTTTTTGGCCAGCAACGCCACGCGCCAGCCTTCGTTGTAGTCGGCCAGGGCGACGCTGGCATTCCATATGCCGTAGGCGCCCTGGATCGTGTCGGCGTTCTGGGAAATGTCGTACTGCACTTTGCTCTGCCAGCTGAAGTCCGTGCCCAGTTCGATATCCAGGCCGTTATCCAGCGGGATGCTGTAGTCGGCGCGCACGTAACTCTTCCAATCCGGGCTGTACGGCAGCGGTTTGCCATTGACGTTGCACGACGCCGCGGCGCCCGCCGGGCAGGCGAATTCGTCGATACGCGCCTTGGTGTAGGCCAGTGCGCCGGAGAATTTCAGTTGCGAAGTCGCCTGCAAGGCGAAGTCCAGTTCGACGCCTTCGCTCTTCACCGAGCCGGCGTTGATCAGGCGGGTCACCACCTGGCCGGCGACGCTGTCGAAGAAGTTGGCCTGGTAGTTGTCGTACTCGGTGTGGAACACCGCCAGGTTGCTGGTCAGGCGGTTGTTCCACAGGCTCGCCTTGAGCCCGGCCTCCCAGCTGTTGGAGGTTTCCGGCTTGAGCGCGTCGGTGTCGCGCGGCTGCATGTTGAAGAACACGTTGTAGGCCGGGCCCTTGTAGCCGCGGGAGTAGGTCAGGTAGCTGGTGATGTCGTCGGTCAGGTCGTACTGCACGCCCAGGCGCCCGGACCAGCCGTCTTCATCCACGGAGCCGGAACTGCTGGTGCCCGGCTGGATGCCGTTGACCGCTACCGTCGAGGTGGACACGCGGCGGTGGTCGTATTCGAGGTCGTCATGGGTCCAGCGCAGACCGGCGATGCCACGCAAATGCTCGGTGAAGTTGAGGGTGCTTTCGCCGAATACCGCGTAGCTGTCGTTGGTGGTGCTGTAGTCGGCGGTGCCCTGCTGGGTCACGGTGGTGGTGCGCAGGGTGCGACGGTAGGTTTCCTCGTCCTTGCCGTGCATGTAGAACAGGCCGCCGACGTATTCGACGAACTGACCTTTCGGCGAAGCCAGGCGCAGTTCCTGGGAGTACTGGTTGTATTCCAGCTCGCCCTTGTCCTCGATGCCGGGAAAGGCAGCGCTGATGGTCGCCAGGCGGTCGCCGTCCTGCCACTGGGTGTTGTCCCAGCCGCGCCAGGCGGTGATCGAGGTCAGGGTGTAATCGCCGAGATTCCAGTCGAGCTGGGCCGACAGGCCTTTGTTGGTGTCGTCGACATGGCTGCGGTAGTCGCTGACGATATCGCGGTTGTCGCTGTCGGCACGCACCGGCGCCAGGGCATTGGAGAAGGCCGGCAGCAGGGACTTGGCCACCACGCCGTTGGGCGCGTCATCGCGGGATTTCAGGTAGTCGGCGGCGAGGGTCAGGCTGAGGTCGTCGCTGGGGGTGAACACCAGCTTGCCGCGCACGCCCTTGCGGTTGTAGCCGTTGACCTCCTGGCCATTGGCCTTGTTGTCGACGTTGCCGTCATAGCTGCCGAAGAGGGTGCTGATCGAGCCCTTGAGGGTATCCGGGATCAGCGCGCCGCCGATGCCAAAGCGGGTACGGCTCTCATTGCCGCTGTAGTACGACTGCTCGACGAAGCCGTGGGTCTCTTCAGTGGGCGCGCGGGTGGTGATGTTCAGTACACCGGCCGAGGCGTTCTTGCCGAACAGGGTGCCCTGCGGGCCACGCAGCACTTCCAGGCGTTCGATATCCAACAGGTCCAGGGTCGACTGGCCCGGACGGCCGAAGACCACGCCGTCGATCACCGTCGCCACGGTTGGCTCGACGCCCGGCGAGGTGGAAATGGTGCCCACGCCGCGAATGAACAGCGAGGTGTCCTTGTTCGAGGCGCCGGTGCGGAAATTCAGGCTCGGCACCTGTTGCACGATGCTCGCCACGCTGTTGCGGTTTTCCCGCTCCAGCTGTTCGCCATCCACCACCGAAACGGCGACCGGCACCTGCTGCAGCGAGGCTTCGCGACGGGTTGCGGTAACGGTGACGGCCTTGAGGGTCGGGCTATCGCCTTGCGCGCCAGGCGCGGTCTCGGCGGCCATCACCGGCGCCATTGGCAAGGTGCTCAGCGCGAGCACGCCGAGGCTGAGGCGCTGACGACGAATGGCCTGGGCCAAGGGAGAAATTGCGGAGGAAAACGCGGCACGGCTGTACATGGTTCGCTACTCGAAGAATGCCCTGTCCACCGCGATCGCTGACCGCGGCGCCTGATGAAACGTCAGCGCAGGGTCCTTGGGCATTCGCTCGTGCGAGTAGCAGACAAACCATTTTGTTAGCGCTAACATCGCCAGTATCATCGGGCGCTGAATAGATCGTCCAATACTGAAAAATTACTTTTATATGCCTTTAGGTTTTTAAGGACATGCCTCGTGAGCGATGAAAAAAGCCCGCCGCGCAAGCGCCGTGGCGCCGGCCGGGTCACCTTGCTGGCGGTGGCGCGGGCAGCCGGGGTATCGGCGATTACCGTGTCGCGCTACTTCAACCAGCCGGAATCGGTCTCGCCCGAGCGGCGCGAACGCATCGCCGAAGTGGTCGCCGAACTGGGCTACGTGCCAAACCTGGTAGCCGGGGGACTGGCGTCTGCGCGGGGGCGGATCGTGGCCATGGTCATCCCCAACATCTCCGGGCCGATCTTCGCCGACACCATCCAGGGCTTCAGCGACACCCTCACCCGCCATGGCTACCAGTTGCTGCTGGCCTCCAGCTATTTCTCCAGCGAGCAGGAAGAAAGCGCGGTGCGGGCGTTTCTCGGCTGGTCGCCGGCAGCGCTGGTGCTGACCAGCCACTTCCACAGCCCGGCCACGGAAAAGATGCTGGCCGAGGCGGATATCCCGCTGGTGGAAACCTGGGACTACCGGCCAGAGCGGGCGCCGATCCAGATCGGGTTTTCCCACCATGAAGTCGGCGTAATTGCCACGCGCCACCTGCACGGCAAGGGCTACCGGAAGATTGCCTTCGTGCAGAACAGCGCGGCGGGGGACTTCAGTGCGCTGGAGCGGCGTGATGGGTATATCGAAACGCTGAAGGAGCTAGGGGGCGAGCCGCAGGTGTTCGCACCCGAGACGGACCTGGCGCCGTTCGAAGCAGGCAAGCAGGCGATGCTGGCGCTGATGGCCTCCGAGCAGCGGCCGGAAGCGATCATCTTCGCCAACGACAACCTGGCGGCGGGGGCCTTGCTGGCGGGGCAACGAGCGGGCTTCAGAATTCCCGAGGACTGCGCGGTGATGGGCTTTGGCGATTATCCGTTCGCCGCGATGCTGATGCCGGGGCTGACCACGGTGAAACCGCCGGCGTTGCAGATGGGGGTGCTGGCGGCCACGCGGGTGCTGCAGAAGCTGGGGGTGATAGAAGGAGAGGCAGATCACCTGAATCTGCTGGAGTGTCAGGTGATCGGCCGGGAGAGCGCTTGAGAAGGTGCTTGGACCTTGTGGGAGCGGGTTCACCCGCGATTACGGTGTTGAACCCACCGTCGTCATCGCGGGTGAACCCGCTCCCACAAGGATCGCGCTGAACCTGGCAAATCACCGCACCAGATGCAGATACTGCAAATGCCGCTCGTACTGGTCGAGGATGTCGTTGATCACCTGCTCCTTGCTGTAGCCCATCAGGTCATAGTCCTGGCTGCCTTCGGCCAGGTGCACCTCGGCGCGGTAGTAGCGGCGGTTCTTCAGTTCCTGGGTGCCCAGCCCGGCGAGGGCGAAGGACGGGGTGAAGTAGCCGCGCATCTGCACCTGGTAGAGGAATGGCTGCTCCTCGCCATGGCCGATCTTCAGGCTGACGTTGTCGTGGCTCGGGTCTTCCTGGGTGATGACGCTCAGGCCCTTTTCCGCATACACCTCGGTGACCTCGGCAATCGCCGGGCGCACCACGTCTTCCATGAAGCGATATACCTCGTCCCGCGACGGGAAATGCACCGCCTGGCTCAGGCGCTGGCGCCAGCCGTTCTTGCCACGTCGCGAACCAGCGGAGGGCGACAGCGAGTGCATCTGCGCGATACGCCGTTGCGACTCCAGGTAGAACGCCTTGTGCAGGCCCCACATCATCGCCAGCAGGATCACCGAGAACGGCAGCGAGGTGAGCACCACCGCCGATTTCAACGAATCGATGCTGCCGGCGAACAGCAGCCCGCTGGTGACCAGCGCGGTCATCACGCCCCAGAACACCCGCAGCCAGTTCGGGCCGTCCTCGTCGGTGCCGCCGCCCTTGGCCGAAAGGGTCGAGAGCACCACAGTGCCGGAGTCGGCCGAGGTGACGAAGAAGACAAAGCTGATGAACACGGTGATGGCGATCACCGTCTTGCTCCACGGATAGGTTTCCAGCAGCAGGTAGAGGGTCATCGACGGGTTGTTCACTGCCGAATCGGCCAGGGCGGTCATGCCGTGGTCGAGCACCTGGGTCAGGGCGCTGTTGCCGAAGATCGACATCCACGCCAGGGTGAAGCCCAGCGGGATCAGCAGCACGCCGAAGACGAATTCGCGAATGGTCCGGCCACGGGAAATCCGAGCAATGAACAACCCCACGAACGGCGCCCAGGCGATCCACCAGGCCCAATAGAACACCGTCCAGTTGCCCAGCCAGTCGTTGGCGCCGTCGTAGGCGTAGACGTCGAAGCTCTTGCGCGGCAACACCGCGAGGTAGTCGCCGAGGTTCTGGATCAGTGTGTTGAACAGGTGCTGGGTGGGCCCTGCAAACAGCACGAAGAGCAGCAGCGCGCAGGCGAGGAACAGGTTGACGTCGGACATCACTCGCACGCCCTTCTCCACCCCGGCCACGGCCACCAACACCGCCGCGCCCATCATCAGGGCGATCAGCGCCACCTGCACCCATTGGGTGTGGGCGATGCCGAACAGGTAGTCCAGGCCGGAATTGAGGTGCAGCACGCCGAAGCCCATGTCAGCGCCGAGGCCGAACACCGTGGCGATGATGCCGAAGCCATCCACCGCGTAGCCGATCGGCCCGTTGATGCGCTTGCCGATCAGCGGGTACAGCGCCGAGCGCAGGGCCAGCGGCAGGTTGTGGCGGTAGGCGAAATAGGCCAGGGCCATGCCGACGAAGGCGAATACGCCCCAACCGTGCAGGCCCCAGTGCAGGAACAGCACCTGCATCGCCTGGCGCCCGGCCTCCACCGTGCCGGCTTCGCCCTGGGGCGGCTGCATCAGGTGGGTCAGGGGCTCGGAGACGCAGAAGAAGAACAGGGTGATGCTGATCCCGGCGGCGAACAGCATGCCGGCCCAGGACAGGTAGCTGAACTCGGGCTCGTCATGGTCGGCGCCGAGCTTGATCTTGCCGTAGCCGGACAGCGCGGTGACCACCACGAACACCAGGTACAGGGTCATGGCCAGCATGTAGTACCAGCCGACGGTATGCGCCGCCCAGTTCTGCGCGGCCAGCAGCCACTCGCCAGCGGCCTGGGGGTTGGCGATGACGGTCAGGGCGAACAGCAGGATGAAACTGGCGGCGAAGTAGAACACCGGGGGATTCATGCGGATCTTCGACGGGGCATTCATGGCAGAAGCACCCCGCAAGACGGGAGAGCGGTGGGGTTGAACGGGTTCAGCAAAGGCAGATCCTCCTGTTGAACACCGGCAGCGGACCAGCGTTTTAATTTGAACAAGCGTTCAAGTTAAACATGGATCGGGGATCGAGGCGACCTATAGCTGACTACTGGACTGGGAAATCGTGGGTGGATCTTTCGCTATCCTGTGGGAGCGGGTTCACCCGCGATTGCAATAGTGGCGTCACTATCGTCATCGCGGGTGAACCCGCTCCCACAGGATTCTGGTGAACGGTGCGCGAGTTGTACTACTTCTGCGCCCCCTCATCCGACTGCAGGTTGGCCTGGGTGATATTGCTGTCCGCCGGCACATTGCGCGTCAGCCACACGTTGCCGCCGATGGTCGAACCCTTGCCGATGGTGATGCGCCCGAGAATGGTCGCGCCGGCATAGATCACCACATCGTCCTCGACGATCGGGTGCCGCGGATGGCCCTTCTGCAACTTGCCGCACTCGTCCTCGGGGAAGCGCTTGGCGCCCAGGGTGACGTGCTGGTAGATGCGCACACGCTCGCCGATGATCGCGGTCTCGCCGATCACCACACCGGTACCGTGGTCGATGAAGAAGCTCGGGCCGATCTGCGCGCCCGGGTGGATATCGATGCCGGTGATGGAATGCGCCAGCTCCGAGCTGATCCGCGCCAGCAACGGCAACCCGGCACGGTACAGGTGGTGGGCCAGGCGATGGTGGATGATCGCCAGCACGCCCGGATAGCACAGCAGCACTTCATCGACGCTGCGGGCCGCCGGATCGCCGTGGAAGGCGGCCAGCACGTCGGTATCGAGCAGCACGCGCATGGCCGGCAGGGCCGCGGCGAACTCCTGGATCAGGCGCAGCGCGGTGGCGTCGACGGTGCTGGCGTCCTGGTTGTCATGCCGCGCCGCATAGCGCAGTTCCAGGCGCGCCTGGGCGAGCAGCGCGGTCAGCGCCGAGTCGAGGGTATGACCGACGTAGAAATCCTCGCTTTCCTCGCGCAGGTCCACCGGACCCAGGCGCATCGGGAACAACGCGCCACACAGCTGTTCGAGGATATGCCGCACGGCCTCGCGCGACGGCAGCTCGCGTCCGCCCTGTTCGCCGCTGCTGCGGCCATTGCGGGTGCGCCACTGGTCGCGGGCCGCACGCAGCTGGCCGACGATGGTGTGAAGTTGCCAATGCCCGGATTGCGCGTTGTCGCTCACGGTTGTTTCTCCTGCTCGGCGGCATGGGACTGGAAGGGGAAATGCCGCTCTCTTGACCGAGCACTCTACGGCATTGGCCCGCGCTGGAAAAAATAACGGTTTATGCCAGTTGGCTATATGTAGGGCATAAGCCACATCGTGAGCGCTGTGCGCTCCGGCTCCTGCAGCAGCAGGCTTGCTCGCGAAGGGCCGCCTGCCTATGCTCGAATTTTCCTACAGCGACTTCCCCCATGATCGAACGACAGCTAAACCGCTTCAATCGACTGGAACTGCTCGGCGCCCCGACCCCGCTGGAAAAGGCCCGACGCCTGTCCGAGTGGACTGGTCGCGAGATCCACCTCAAGCGCGACGACCTCACGCCCCTCGCCCTCGGCGGCAACAAGCTGCGCAAACTCGAATACCTCGCCGCCGATGCCCTGGCCAAAGGGGCCGACACCCTGGTCACCGCCGGCGCGATCCAGTCCAACCATGTGCGCCAGACCGCCGCCCTCGCCGCCCGCCTCGGCCTCGGTTGCGTGGCACTGCTGGAGAACCCTATCGGCACCGATTCGGCCAGCTACCTGGACAACGGCAACCGCCTGCTCCTCGACCTGTTCGACGCCAAGGTCGAGCTGGTGGACAACCTCGACAACGCCGACCAGCAACTCGAAGCCCTCGCCGTGCGCCTGCACGCCAGCGGCCGCAAGCCGTATCTGGTCCCCATCGGTGGCTCCAATGCCCTCGGCGCCCTGGGCTACGTGCGCGCTGGCCTGGAACTGGCCGAGCAGATCGAACACAGCGGTCGCCGCTTCGCCGGCGTGGTGCTCGCTTCCGGCAGCGCCGGCACCCATGCCGGGCTGGCCCTGGCACTGGCCGAACGACTGCCGGAGCTGCCGGTGATCGGCGTCACCGTGTCCCGCAGCGAAGAGGCGCAGAAACCCAAGGTCCAGGCCCTGGCCGAGCGTACCGCCGAGCTGCTGGACGTTCGCGTACCGGACGCTTTCAACGTGCAGCTGTGGGACGAGTACTACGCCCCACGCTACGGCGAACCCAGCGCCGGCGGCCTCGCCGCGATTCGCCTGCTGGCCAGCCAGGAAGGCGTCCTGCTGGACCCGGTGTACACCGGCAAGGCCATGGCCGGCCTGCTCGATGGCATCGCCCGGGAACGCTTCGACGAAGGTCCGCTGATTTTTCTGCACACGGGCGGGGCGCCGGCATTATTCGCCTACCCTGATGTCTGTTAACGCTGAATCAGGTGCGGCCTCATAGTTCACAAATACATAAGAAAAGATTCTTTTATTATTTTTGAACCTATAAGCCGCGCCCTATAGTCACCACCACTTTCACAACAAGACTGGGGACAGGGCATGACGATTTCCGTTTTCACCAAACGTATTCTCGCGGTCGGCGCAGGCGTCGTCCTGGGCGCCAGCCTGCTCGGCCAGGCGGTTGCCGGCGAGCAGTTGAAGACCATCCAGGACAAGGGCGTCATCAACGTCGGCCTGGAGGGTACCTATCCGCCGTTCAGCTTCGTCGACGAGAACGGCAAGCTCACCGGCTTCGAGGTCGAACTCTCGGAAGCTCTGGCGCAGAAGCTGGGGGTCAAGGCCAAGGTACAGCCGACCAAGTGGGATGGCATCCTTGCCGCCCTTGAATCCAAGCGCCTGGACGTGGTGGTCAACCAGGTGACCATTTCCGACGAACGCAAGAAGAAGTACGACTTCTCCAAGCCCTACACCATTTCCGGCATCCAGGCGCTGATCCTGAAGAAAAAGGCCGAGACACTGAACATCCACTCCGCCGCCGACCTGGCCGACAAGAAAGTCGGCGTTGGCCTGGGCACCAACTACGAACAGTGGGTGAAGAAGGAAGTCCCGAAGGCCGACGTGCGCACCTACGAGGATGACCCGAGCAAGTTCGCCGACCTGCGCAACGGCCGCATCGACGCGATCCTGGTCGACCGCCTGGCCGCCCTCGAATACGCGCAGAAAGCCAAGGACACCGCCCTCGCCGGCGACGCCTTCTCCCGCCTGGAATCCGGCATCGCACTGCGCAAGGGCGAACCGGAACTGCTCGCGGCGATCGACAAGGCGCTGGACGAACTGCGGGCTGACGGCACCCTGGCCAAGCTCTCGGAGAAATACTTCGGTGCCGATGTCACCCAATGATCGCTGAAAGCCTGCAACTCGTTGCCGACTCCACGCCCTTCCTGCTGAAGGGCGCTGGCTACACCGTGCTGCTCAGCGTCGGCGGCATGTTCTTCGGCCTGGTGCTGGGCTTTGCCCTGGCGCTGATGCGCCTGTCGAAGATCCTGCCGCTGGACTGGCTGGCACGCATCTACGTGTCCTTCTTCCGCGGCACGCCGCTGCTGGTGCAGTTGTTCGTGATCTATTTCGGCCTGCCGCAGATCGGCATCGAGCTCGATCCGATCCCGGCCTCGCTGATCGGCCTGTCGCTGAACATGGCCGCGTACATCTGCGAGATCCTGCGCGCGGCGATTTCCTCCATCGATCGCGGCCAGTGGGAAGCCGCCGCCAGCATCGGCATGACCCGCACCCAGGCGATGCGCCGGGCGATCCTGCCGCAGGCGCTGCGCACCGCGCTGCCGCCGCTGGGCAACAGCTTCATCTCGCTGGTCAAGGACACCGCCCTGGCGGCCACCATCCAGGTCCCCGAGCTGTTCCGCCAGGCCCAGCTGATCACCGCGCGCACCTTCGAAGTGTTCACCATGTACCTTGCGGTGGCAGTCATCTACTGGATTCTTTGCAGCGTCCTCGCGCACTTCCAGCACCGCATGGAAGCGCGGGTCAACCGTCATGACCAGGAGCCGCAGCGATGATCCGCGTGCAACGCCTGAACAAGCAGTTCAACGGCCAGGCCGTGCTCAAGGACATCGACCTCAGCGTCGAACCCGGTGAAGTGATCGCCATCATCGGCCCCAGCGGCTCGGGCAAGACCACCTTCCTGCGCTGCCTCAACCTGCTGGAAACCCCGGACAGCGGCCTGATCCAGGTCGGCGACGTGGAGATCGACGCCAGCCGCCCGCTCAAGCAGCAGGGCGGGCCGATCCGCCGCCTGCGCCAGCAGGTGGGCTTCGTGTTCCAGAACTTCAATCTGTTCCCCCATCGCACCGCGCTGGAGAACGTTATCGAAGGACCGCTGGTGGTGAAGAAGACGCCCCGCGACAAGGCCGAGGCCCTGGGTCGGCAGTTGCTGGCCAAGGTCGGCCTGGCGGGCAAGGAAGACTCGTACCCGCGGCGCCTGTCCGGCGGCCAGCAACAGCGGGTGGCGATCGCCCGCGCCCTGGCCATGGAGCCAGAAGTGATCCTGTTCGACGAACCCACCTCGGCCCTCGACCCGGAACTGGTCGGCGAGGTACTGGCGACCATCCGCGGCCTGGCCGAGGAAAAGCGCACCATGATCATCGTCACCCACGAGATGAACTTCGCACGCGACGTGGCCAACCGGGTGATCTTCTTCGACAAGGGTGTGATCGTGGAACAGAACGAAGCCAAGGCACTGTTCGCCAACCCGCAGCATGAAAGGACTCGCCAGTTCCTCGGCAAGATCCTCGGCGGCTGAGGGCTGCAAAGACCCGGCAGGCCAATTCAGGCACAATTGCCAGCATTGATTCGCATTACTGCTGATCAACCCTGGAATCGTCTGCAAGAAGGATCTCTATGAAGTGGCTCGTTTCACGCCCGGCGCATTGGCTGGGCCTGCTGGTCTGCCTGCTCACCCTGAACCTGGCCCAGGCCGCCGAGGACGGCGCCGACAGGTCGGTCACCGTGGAAAAGGACGCGCGCCAATACCGCGTGCAAGCCGATGGCAGCTACGACCTGCGCCATGAACTGGTGTTCCAGATCGAGGAAGAGCGCGCGATCAAGACCACCGCGCAGCAATCCCTGCCGTACAACCGCACCCTGGAAACCCTTGAGGTGGTCGAGGCGTACACGCAGAAGCCCGACGGCCGCAAGGTGACGGTCAGCGCCGATCAGATCAAGGAACAACAGCAACAGGCCTCGGCCGACGCACCGATGTTCCTCGACAGCCTGGTCAAGGTGGTGATCTTCCCCGAGGTCGCGGTGGGCGACCGCCTGGTCCTGACCTACCAGCGCCATCGCAACACCGCGCTGTTCCCCGGCCAGTTCGAGGACACGGTGTTCCCCTACATCTACCCGGTGCGGCAGATGAGCGTGGTCTACGACCTGCCCGCCGACCTGGCGCTGCACGCCGATGCCCGCGACTTCAAACCCTCCACCCCGTCCGCCGAAAGCGGGCGCAAGGTGTGGCGCTGGGACTACCAGAACGACGCGCAACCGCGCATGGAAATCGGCGCGGTGTCCTACGCCGACTACGGGCAGTACCTGGCGGTCTCGACCTTCTCCGACTATGCCGCCTTCGCCAAGGCCTACGCGGCGCGCTCGCAGTTCGAAGTGACCCCGGCCATCGCGGACCTGGCCAAATCCCTCACCGCCGAGATCAAGGAGCCCCGCGCCAAGGCCCTGGTGCTGAGCGACTGGGTGCGCAAGAACGTGCGCTTCGTCGCCGTCTACATCGGTGCCGGCGGCGTGGTGCCGCATGCCGCCGAAACCGTGCTGAACAACCGCTACGGCGACTGCAAGGATCACGTCGCCCTGCTCGGCGCGCTGCTGAAGGCGGTGGATATCCACAGCACCCCGGCGCTGATCAACCTGGGCACCGCCTACCAGTTGCCGAAGGTGCCGACCCTCGGCGTGATCAACCACGCCATCACCTACATCCTAAGCCTGGACCTGTACCTGGACCCGACCATGAAAGGCATCGCCGCCGGCTTCCTGCCGCTGCCGGACATGGACAAACCCGTGGTACTGATCGACTCGGCCACCCTCGCCCACACGCCGAAGACCCAGGCCAATAGCGTCAAGAGCCGCACCACCTTCCGCATCAACGAGAACGGCGAGGCGGACTTCAGCAATGATTCGAACATCGAAGGCTGGGGCGCCGAGCTGAACCGCTACGGTCTGCGCAACATGGCACCGGGCGAGCGCGACATGCTGGTGCAACGCATCCTCAGCAGCTACAACCAGTCCGGCAATGGCCGCGTCGAAGGCAAGAAGCTGGACAAGCAGGGCCACGGCTTCCAGCTCTCGATCAACGGCCACTCGCGCAACCTGGTCAACCTGCCCGGACCGATCGGCGTGCCGACCCTGAGCAGCTTCGCCGGCGGCATCGCGCAGAACGCCCAGGGCTTCATCAGCGAGAAATCGCGCCGGCAGGCGTTTCTCTGCGTATCGAGCCGGACCGAGGAAGAGGCGCGCTTCGACTTCCCGGCCCAGGTGCAGATCGTCGCCACGCCCAAGCCGGTGTCGCTCAAGGCGCCGAACCTCGACTACAGCGCCGAGTACCGCCGCGAAGGCAACAGCGTGGTGGTGACCCGGCGCATGGACTTCCGCAACGACGGTTCGACCTGTACACCAGAGCAGTTGCGCGCGCTGATGCCGACCGTAGAGGCGCTGATCCGCGACCTCAACAGCCAGGTGATCGTCCAGCAAGACTGAAAGCATGGGGCCGCAAAGCGGCCCCAACCAGGGCCATGACGTTTTTCAATAGCCTCGATGCCGCAATCCGCCTTGCCCCTTTGCCTGCCGTGCACGATTCTTGAGGGTATCTGCCGTTACCAACACCACCCCATGCAGAGGGCCCGCAATGAAAACCGTGGCACAGCTATTGAAGTTGAAAGCGCAGCACGCGCAGCAGGTCTACACCATCGCCCCGCACCAGACGGTGCTGGAAGCCCTGATGGTCATGGCGGAAAAGAACGTCGGCGCCCTGCCGGTGGTCGAAGGCGGTCGAGTGGTGGGGATCGTCAGTGAGCGCGACTATGCGCGCAAGATGGTGCTCAAGGGGCGTTCGTCGGTGGGCACCGAGGTGCGCGACATCATGAGTTCTCCGGTGATCACCGTGGACTCGCACCAGAGCGTCGAGACCTGCATGAGCATGATGACCGACAGCCATCTGCGCCACCTGCCGGTGGTGGAGGACGGAGAACTGCTCGGCCTGTTGTCGATCGGCGACCTGGTCAAGGAGTCGATCGCCGCGCAGGCCGAGCTGATTCGTCAGCTGGAAGGTTATATCCGCGGCGATTGAGGCTCAGCGGTATTCGCCCTCCAGCTCATCGAGCTGGTGGTCGAAGCTGCGCAACCGCGCCGACCAGGTGTACACCAGCACCTCCAGGTCGCGGTTGAGCACCGCGGCGCCGCGGCGCGAGCTCTGCTGCGAATCGCACAGGTCGAGCTGGTAGCGCTCGCGGGCCATGGCCGTCGCCACGCTGGACAGCTCGCGGGCATTGTTCAGCCAGTGGCGATGATGGTCATGGATTTCCTGATCGAGTTCCTGGCACTGCGCCTTCAAGGCTTCCAGGCTGCGCTCCAGCGGGGTGCCTTCGAGTTCACCCATGACTTCCTGGAAGGTCCGCCCGGGCTGCCAATAGCTGCCCCAGAAATACCGGTCGAACACCGTTTCCACACGACGCAGGGCGACCTTGGTATTCCAGATCGCCACGAGCGTTCGTCCCTGTTCCAGCTGGCGGCGACGCACCCTGAGCAGTTGCCAGCGTATCCACGCCAGCGAGCCCAGGGCGAGGGCCGCGATCAGGCCGGCCGAGCCATAGAGGAACTGGCGGGCCTGTTCGAGCTGGTGAACTTCCCTGACTCCGTAGAAATAACCGGCGGTCAGCAGGCCCAGGGCTGTCACGGCAGCCCAGAAGCCAACGGCATAGGGGTCTTTCATTGGCGCTGTCCCCTTGTTGTTTTTTTCTGAGCATAGCAACGCCAATGAAGGTCATAGGGTGCCGCTCAGCGTTTATTTCTGAGGGCGACGTTGAGTTGATCGATGGTCATGATCCAGTCCGAATCGGCGATGTATTCGGCCTTGAGAAACGCCCGCTGGCCTTCGCTCCAGAACGGCGCGTCGACCAGCTTGATTTCATTCTTGAGCGGGGAATGGCTGGTGAGGAACTGCTGGATGCTGGTGGCATCGGAGGGCAGGCCCAGTTGCTCGAACAGGGCGGAAAACTCGTGGTGGGACAGGTCCATGATTCACTCCTTGGGCGGTGGTTACCAAGGGATTGAGTGCCTTGGGGAGTGAAAGTTTAGGCGGGGATTTTTCGGTCGCGCCCTGTGGGAGCGGGTTTACCCGCGATTGCGATGTTGGATTCAGCAACGTAATCGCGGGTGAACCCGTTCCCACAGGGTTGTCTACCAGCCGCCACCGAGGGCCAGGAACAAGCCGATCTGTCCCATCGCCACCTGGGTATTGGCCGTGGCCAACTGGGCGCGCATGTCGGTGTAGGTGCGGGTTGCCTCCAGGTCGGCCAGGAACGACGCCCGTCCCGCCTGATAGAAGCGATGGGTCTGGTCCGCCGCCAGCTTCGCCGAGCGCTCCGCATCCTCCAGCGCCTCACGCCGGTCCAGCAGCGCGCTGTACTGGGCCAGGCTGGTCTGGGTCTCGCGGATGGCGTTGAGCACCACACCGTCGAAATTCGCCAGCGCCGCCTGGGTGCTCGCCTGCGCTTCGCGGATCCGCGCCCGCGAGCCGTTGGTCGGCACGCTCCAGGTCAGCAGCGGGCCGAAGCCCCAGCGGTTGGTCGCCGGCTTGCCGAGGTTTTCCAGGATGCCGATGGTGCCCACCTGGGCGCCGATGCTGATGTCCGGATACAGCTGACCGGTGGCCACGCCGATGGTCGCGGTGGACGCCGCCAGCAGCCGTTCGGCGCGGCGTACGTCCGGCCGGCGCTTGAGCAGCGCAGCCCCATCCCCCACCGGCAGCAACTGGGCGATATGCGGCAGCTCGGCACAGTCGGCGGTACCGGCCGGCAGTTGCTCGACGGGCCTGGCCAGCAGCATCGACAGGGTGTACAAGCCCGCCTCCCACGCTGCCTGATAGCGCGGCAGCTCCGCGCGCAGCGACTTGAAGCGGGTCTCGGAACGGGTCACCTGGGTTTCATCGCCACGCCCGGCATCGCGCAGGCGCGCGGTCAGGCTGACGCTCTGTTCCTGCAGGTCCAGCGACTCGCGGGCGATGTGGTATTCCTCGTTGGCCGCGCACACCTGGGTGTAGGCCCGCACCACATCGGCGACCACGGTGATCCGCGCGGTATCCGCCGCCGCCTGCACCGCATCGGCATTGGCCTGGGCCGCTTCGACGCCGCGCTTGAGGGTGCCCCACAGGTCGAACTGGTACGAGGCACTGAGGATCGCCTCGCCGATGTTCGCCACCGGCACCTTCTCCGGCAGCAGGAAAGCTTCGCCGGACTCCTGCAGGCGCTGCGCCCCCAGCTTCACGCCGCCATTGAAGCCGCCCTGGGCCTCGGCTTCCTCGACCTGGGCACGGGCCCGGGCAATGTTGGCCGCCGCCACGCGCAGTTCGCTGTTGGCCGCCAGCGCCTGGTTGACCAGGGTATCGAGACGCTCGTCGCGGTACAGCCGCCACCAGTCCTTCGGCACCGGCGCCGAGACCACGCTGTCGGCATCGGCGCGCAGCTGGCCTTGCAGGTCGTCGCGGTTGAAGGCGGCCTTTTCCGGCAGGTGGTAATCCGGCCCGACCATCTGGCAGGCCGACAGCATCAGGCTGATACCCAGCAGCGACAGCCTTTTCATTGCGTCTTGTCCTCGATGATCGACACCGTGGCGGTGCGTCCGGCGATCAGGCGGAAGTCCGCCGGCACTTCGTCGAAGGCGATGCGCACCGGAATCCGCTGGGCCAGGCGCACCCAGCTGAAGGCCGGGTTGACGTTGGGCAGCAGGTTGGCGCCGCTGCTGCGGTCACGGTCCTCGATACCGGCGGCGATGCTCTGCACATGGCCGCGCAGACGGGTGTTGTCGCCCATCACGCGGATGTCCACGGACTGGCCGACCTGGATGCCCGACAGCTTGGTTTCCTCGAAGTAGCCATCGACGTGGTACGACTCGCTGTCCACCACTGCCAGCACCGGGCGCCCGGCGCTGACGAACTCGTGGGCGCGCGGCGCGCGGTCGTTGAGGTAGCCGTTGACCGGGCTGCGCACCACCGAGCGGTCGAGGTTCAGTTGCGCGGCGTCCACCGCCACCTGGGCCTCGTCCAGCGCCGACTGGGCGCGGGCCTGGCGCGACTGGCTTTCTTCCAGTTGCTCCGCGGCGACCAGGTTGCCCAGGCCCTTGTTGCGCCGGGTCTCGCGCTGCGCCTGGGCCAGGGTTTCCTTGCGTTCGGCCAGGGTGGCCTGGGCGTGGCGCAGGGCCAGCTTGAAACGGTCCTGGTCGACGGTGAAGAGCACGTCGCCGCGCTTGATCGGCTGGTTGTCGCGCACCGCGACGTCCTGGATCAAGCCGGAAACGTCCGGCGCGACCTGGATCACGTCGGCGCGGATATGCCCGTCGCGGGTCCAGGGAGCGAACATGTAGTACAGGACCATCTGCCAGACCAGCACGGTCGCCAGGGTCACTACCAGCAGCGTCAGGACCACTTGGCCCAGGGTCAACAAAGGTTTTTTCATGGCAGCATCAGGCTTCGGCAAAAGTGGTCCACCGCGCCAAGCAGCACGGCATAGAGAGCAACGTTGAACAACGCCCGGTGCCAGACCAGGCGGTAGAAATGCACGCGGTTGAGCACCGCATGGATGCCGAGGAACAGCACGTAGCTGGCCAGCATCATCACCAGCAGCGTGGGCAGGAACACCCCGCTGATATCCAGTTCACCGATCACAGCGGGGCTCCGTCGAGGCCAAAGGGCAGTTGCGGTGGGTCAGTGGGCTCCAGCACCACCTCGACACCCGGCAGCAGCGCCAGGCGCAGGCCGCTCAGGGCATGCAGCAGGTGCAGGCGGGCGTCGCCATGGCCGTCCATGACCTCCAGGTTGAGGGCACGACGGGCCAGTTCCATGTTGCCCAGCAGCGCCGGCGGAGCGTGCAAGCGTTCTCCGGCATCCAGGCAGGCCTGGAAGTGCCCGCCGACCTCTTCGATGACCTTCTCCAGCGCCGCCCGCGGTTGCGCCGCGGCACGTGGCAGGTAGGCCAGCAGGTCGAGCAGGTTCAGGCCCACGCGCAGGTCGCGCAGGGCACTGCCGCTGTCCTGGCCGGTCTGGCTCAGGCGCGGCAGGTGCTGCATCAGGCGGTCGAGCATCTGCACGCCGAGGTGACGGTGTTCGGCCAGGGTCGCCGGTTGGGTCATGCCGACGATGTCGCGCCAGCTGAAGCGGGTCAGCCGGCGCGCCGCCAGCTCGACGCCGAACGGGCGCATCACCAGGGTCCAGATGAAGGCGAACAGCAAGCCCACCGGGCCGGCGATATTGGCGTTGATGAAGGCCAGGAAGTCCGCGTCGTAGGCACCCTGGATACTGATGAACGAGGCAGTGTTGACGATGGTCAGCAGGGTGCCGAGGTAGAAGCGCGGCTGCACGGTCAGGGTGCCGACGCAGATGAACGGCACGGCGAAGGCCAGCACCAGCATGGGGAAATCGTGCAGGTTGGGCAGCACGAGGAACAGGTACAGGCTGGCGAACACCACCGACAGCGTGGTCCAGAAGAAGAAGCGGTAGATCTGCGGCGCCGGATCGTCCATCGCCGCGAAGAAGCTGCAGGCCACGGCGGCGAGGATCACGGCGCTGGCGCCGTCGGCCCAGCCGGTGAGGATCCACAGGGTGATGGCGACGACAATGGCGCTGAAGGTGGAGAACACCGAGTAGAGCATCAGGCCGCGGTCGAAGAACGGTGTGAGGCGGCCCAGGCGCCAGTGCCGATACACCGCGCGCCAGGGCGACAGGTCTTCACGGGCGATGGCGTGCTTGAGGCTGCAGCAGTCCTGCCACAGGTCGATCCACTCGCCGAGGCGATAGAGCGCGTTGGACAGCAGCAGGCCGGGGCGTTCGTCCAGGTCGGCGACGCTGGGCTGCAGGCGTTCGAGCTGTTCGCGCAGGGCCGACCAACGCGCTACCGAGGCGTCCTCGGCGGTGGATTGCAGCCATTGCCGGCACTGCTCCAGCAAGTCCTTGATCGCTTCGGCCTGCCGTGGCGCGCGGCCTTCGAGGGCGAGCAAGGCGTCATCGAGGGCATCGATCACCGGCAGCAGGTGGATCATGCGCCCGCGCAGCTCGCTGGCGTTTTTCACCGTCTGCGGCCGCGCGCCTTCGTGGGACAGCTGGCCGATCATCATTTCCAGGGAGTTGAAGGTGGTCACCATGGAGGCACGCAGGCTGCCGACGGTGTCGGCGCTGGCATTGCGGGCGAGGAAGGTGTCGCTGTAGCGCATCGCCTCGGCGAACCAGCTGCCGGTGGCGCCGACGAACACCGGGGTCAGCCGGCGCGGCCAGAAGATCGCCCCGACCACGGCGGCGCAGACGATGCCCAGGCAGATCTCCTGGGCCCGCGACGAGGCGATGTCGAACACCGCCAGCGGGTTGTCCACCACCGGCAGGGCGATCATCGGCAGGGTGTAGCCGGCCAGCATCAGGGTGTAGCTGTTGGCGGTACGCAGGTGCAGGGAGAGGAACAGCAGCGTCGCGGTCCACAAGGCCACGGCGAGGGTCAGCAGCACCGGCGCCTGCACCAGCATGGGTACCAGGAAGATCGCGCCGGCAGCGCCCAGCAGCGTGCCCAGGGCGCGGTACAGCGCCTTGGAACTGGTAGGGCCGACGAAGGGGCTGGAGACGATGTACACGGTGGCCATCGCCCAGTAGGGGCGCGGCAGTTGCAGGAGCAGGGCGATGTACAGGGCGATCATCGACGCGGCGAAGGTGCGCACGCCGTAGAACCAGTCGCGGGCGGGCGGCATCGAGCTGAAGAAGCCTTTCACAGGGGCAGTCCTGGCGAGCGCTGGGCGGCCTCTTCGAAGGCTTTCACCACACGCAGCGCGGCTTCCAGGTCGCCGGCCGGGATGTCCTTGAGCACGTCACGGCGCAGGCGCACCAGTTCGCCCTCGATGGCTTCGGCCAGCTCACGGCCTTTGTCGGTCAGGCACAGGGCCTTGGCGCGGCGGTCACCCGGATCCTCGGTGCGGCAGACATAGCCGGCGTTGCACAGCTGGTCGAGCAGGCGCACCAGCGACGGGCTTTCCACCCCTACCGCCTGGGCCACCGCGACCTGGTGCACGCCGTCGCCGAGCCGCAGGATCATCAGCAGCGGAACCGCGCAGGCTTCGGAAACGCCGAAGCGCGCCAGCGTGGTCTGGCAGATGCGCCGCCAGTTGCGGCTGGCCATCACCATGCCGCTGCTGGTGTTCAGTTGGAGGGCGTCGAGAGTCATGGGGAAGAGTCGTGACCATATTCATAGTTTGCTAACTATCAATATTCTTCCATCCCGCAGGAAGCGTCAAGCTGGCAGGCAAAACAGCATCAGGGCCTGAGCTGATCTTCCAGCTTCATCGTCAATGCCAGCGGGCTGCCCAGGCCGATCGCCTGGTCGCGCCAGAACAGGTAACGCAGCTCGTTGCCCGAGTCCTGGAAATGCAGGGCAAGTTCCTCGGCCGCCTGCACCACCCCGGCCACCGCCGCCAACTCCAGCCAGTAAACCCCGGCCCGGCTGTCCGCCGGCACCTGCTGCCCGTGCAACAGCCGATACCCGGCCTCGAACCGGCAGCGCGCATCGCCACGTTGGGCCCCGCGCAGAAACCATTGGCACGCCAGGCCCAGGTCCACCTGCCAAGGATTGGGCTCACCCTCGCCGTCGCAGGTTTCCTCTTCATAGAGATCGCCTAGCGCCGCGGCGGCTTCCGCCAACCCGGCTTCGAAAGCATGCCGGTAGTACTCGGCGGCACTGCCATAGGAAATATCCACGCCCTTGCCGAAGTAGTACTGCTGGCCGAGGTTGAACCAGGCCACCGCACTCCCCTGCAACGCCGCCATGCGCAGCAAGTGCCCGGCCAGTACCGGATCGGCGCGCCAGTAGCGACCGTTCAGCCAGATCCAGCCCAGGTCGTTGAGCGCTGCCACGCTGCCGTCCAGCGCCTGCTTGCGCAGGTCGGCGTAGACATGCTGCAGGTCCGGCGCTTCGTCCAGCAGGCTGACCAGGCTGAAGCTCTCCCCCAGCGCCGCCCGCTGCGCCGGCATGCCGACACCGCTGTACAGCCGGCGCACCTGGGCGCGCCCCGGCGCTGGCACGACGCGCTCGGGCAGCAGGCGTCCGAGCAGAGAATAGATATTGCTGGCAGCAGACATGTTCATCCTCATTGAACCGCCCTCCTTCTTGGGTTCCTTGTGGGCGATGAGGCGTGATTCTGCGGGGCGCCACGACAAAACCTGTCGCGAACGCGTTCGTCGGGGCAATTCAAACGGTTCGTCCCTGGATGGATAAATTAATGGCAAATTGCCATATGATGTCGCCGACTACACGCGACCGCCGCAAGCCTAGACAAGGACTTACCGTTTTGCCCTCCGCCACCACCCGCGCCACCCTCAGTCGTCAATGGGAACTGCTGCGCCAGTTGCCCAGCCGCTCTCCCGGCATTACCACCGCGGAGCTGGTGATGCGCCTCAAGGACGCCGGTTTCAACATCAGCAAGCGCAGCATCGAGCGCGATCTCAACGAGCTGTCGCTGATCTTTCCGCTGGAACGCAACGACCGCAGCATTCCCTATGGTTGGTATTGGGCAGCGAATGCCTGCGTAGAGTTGCGTGGACTTAGCGTCAGCGAGGCCTTGAGCCTGGCCCTGGTGGAAGAAGCCGTGCGCCCGCTGCTGCCGGGCAGCATGCTCAAGGGCCTGGATGCACGCTTCGCCCATGCGCGACAGAAACTCGAAACCCTGTCGTCGGAAAACAAGGCGGCGCGCTGGCTGGACAAGGTCGCCAGCGTGCGCCCGGACCTGAACATGCGCGCTCCCGAGGTACCGGACAGCATCCTCGAAACCGTGCAGAAGGCCCTGCTCGAAGAGCATCAGTTGCAGGGCTTGTACTACTCGGCGCACAACGACCGCACCGTGGAGCTGACCCTGAATCCGCTGGCCCTGATCCAGCGCGGCCAGGTCGCTTACCTGATTGCCACGGCGCAGCCGTACACCGATATCCGCCAGTTCGCGGTGCACCGCTTCCGCCAGTTGAGCGTGCTGGACACCCCGGCCCAGGGCCTGGACGCGTTCGACCTGCAGCACTACCTGCGCAGCGACGCCCTGCAGTTCGGCAGCGCCGAGAAGATCGAACTGCACGCCTGGATCAGCGACAACCTGGCCCGCCTGATGCGCGAGACACCGCTGTCGCCGGACATGAGCCTGACCGACCTGGAACACGGCCATCGCCTGCAGGCCACGGTCAGCAACAGCTGGAGCCTGCGCTGGTGGCTGCTGAGCCAGGGCGATGAACTGATCGTCGAGCAGCCGGCGGCGTTGCGCCAACTGATTGCCACGACCCTGAGCAACGCCGCGGCGCAGTACAGCGATTAGGGCCTAACGCTGCATGCCCCAGCGGCGCACGGTCACCCGCTCCAGGGCGTTGAACACCAGCCCTTCCACCAGCAGGCCAATCAGGATCACCACGGCAAGGCCGGCGAACACCTTGTCGGTGTACAGCTCGTTGCGGTTCTGGAAGATGTACCAGCCCAGACCGCCCTTGCCGCTGGTGGCGCCGAACACCAGCTCGGCGGCGATCAGCGTGCGCCAGGCGAACGCCCAGCCGATCTTCAGCCCCGACAGGATCGACGGCAGCGCCGCCGGCACCAGGATGTGGACGACCAGGCGCAGCCCGCGCAGGCCATAGTTGCGCCCGGCCATGCGCAAGGTTTCGCCGACGCCACGGAAGCCGGCGTAGGTATTCAGTGCCAGCGCCCACAGCACCGAATGCACGAGGACGAAGATCAGGCTGTTCTCGCCCAGGCCGAACCACAGCAATGCCAGCGGCAGCAAGGCGATGGCCGGCAGCGGGTTGAACATCGACGTCAGGGTGTCGAGCAGGTCGCGGCCAACCTGGGTCGATACCGCCAGGCTGGTCAGGCCGAAGGCCAGGACGATGCCCAGCACGTACCCCTTGAGCAGCACCACCAGCGACACACCGACCTTGGCCGGCAGCTCGCCGCTGGCCAGGCCGTCGAACAGCGCCCGGGCGGTTTGCAGGAAGGTCGGCAACAGCAGGTCGTTGCCCTGGTAGCGGGCCGCCGCTTCCCAGGCGATCGCCAGCAGGACCAGGATCACGCTCTTGCGCAGCCAGCCGTGCTGCCAGAGGCGCTGCAGCAGCGGCAGCTCGCGCTCCAGGGCAACGCCGTCCCAGGGTTCGAGCGCGACTTCGTACTCCCGGCGTGGAGTGGATGAGGTAGTCATGGCGAAGCTCCCGTCAGTAGGCGATGCGGATGTCGTTGAAGTCCAGCGCGGCCTCGGCGGGCGCTTGCTGGCCATCCTCGAACAACAGGCTGTGGATACGCCGGGCGCTGGCCTGGAAATCGGCGCCGCCGAGGCTGTGCAGGTCGTACTGATGGCTGTGGATTTCGGCCCGCACCCGGCCCGGATGGGGCGACAGCAGCAGGATGCGGTTGCCCACCACCAGCGCTTCCTCGATGGAGTGGGTGACGAACAGCAGGGTGAATTTCACTTCGTCCCAGAGCGCCAGCAGCTCTTCCTGCATCTTGCGTCGGGTCAGGGCGTCGAGGGCGGCGAAGGGTTCGTCCATCAGCAGGATCTTCGGCTGCATGGCCAGGGCACGGGCAATCGACACCCGCGCCTTCATGCCGCCGGAGAGGGTGTGCGGGTAGGCGTCGGCGAAGGCGGCCAGGCCGACCTTCTCCAGGTATTCCAGGGCCCGCTGTTCGGCCTCGGCGCGCTTGAGGGTGCCGGACACCAGCAGCGGGAACATGACGTTCTGCTTCACCGTCTTCCAGGGCGGCAACTGGTCGAACTCCTGGAACACCACGATGCGGTCCGGCCCCGGGCCGTGCACCGCCTGGCCCTGCAGGCGGATGCTGCCTTCGCTCGGCTCGATGAAGCCGCCGACGGCCTTGAGCAGGGTCGACTTGCCGCACCCGGAAGGCCCGAGCAGGACGAAGCGATCGCCCTTGTCCACTTCGAAACCGACCTGGTGGGTGGCCCGCACCACGCGCTGCGCGGTGCGGTATTCCAGGCTGAGGTTGTCCACCTGCAACAGCGGTGGGGTATCTACGCGGCTCAGCTTGCTGGCCGTGTGGCCTTGCAGTTGGGCGGTCATGAACTCAGCTCCCCTGAAGCGGCTTTTCATCCTGGAAGAAGTAGTCCTTCCACGACTCGGGCTTGTGCTTGATGGCGCCGACCCGGTAGAGGAATTCCGCCAGCGGGTAGGTGTTCTTCGGCGTGACGGTGAACTCGTATTTCGGGCTGTCGATGATCTTCAGCAGTTCTTCGCGGCTGATCTTGGCCTTGGTCACGCGGATATAGGTGTCGGCGGCAGCGGCCTTGTCCTTCTGGGCGAAGTCCGCCGCCTCGGCCAGGGCATCGACGAAGGCCTTGTAGGTCTTCGGGTTGTCCTTGCGGAATTTCTCGGTGGTGAACAGCACGGTCGGCGAGTTGGGGCCGAGCAGTTCATAGGTATCGAGGACCACGTGCACATCCTTGTTCGCCAGCGCCTGCTCCTGGAACGGCGGGTTGGAGAAGTGGCCGTTGAGCTCGGTGCCGCCGGCGATCAGCGCCGCGGTGGCATCCGGATGCGGTACCGCGAGGGTGTACTTGTCGAGGCGGTTGAACTCCTTGTCGCCCCACTGCCTGGCCGCGGCGTACTGGAGGAAGCGCGACTGCACCGAGACGCCTACCGCCGGCAGGGCGATGCGGTCCTTCTCGCTGATGTCGGCGATGGTCTTGACGTTGGGGTTGCTGCTCAGCAGGTAGTACGGGAAGTTGCCCAGCGACGCCACGGCCTTGACGTTCTGCCGGCCGTAGGTGCGGTCCCAGATGGTCAACAGCGGGCCGACGCCGGCACCGACGATATCCACCGAACCGGAAAGCAGCGCGTCGTTGGTGGCGGCACCACCGGACAGCTGGGTCCAGTCGACCTTGATGTCGACGCCCTGCTCCTTGCCGTGCTTCTCGATCAGGTGCTGGTCGCGGACCACGTTGAGCAGCAGGTAGACGATGCCGAACTGCTCGGCGATGCGGATTTCGCCTTCGGCGTGGGCGGTGGCCGGGGCCACGAGGCTACCGGCTACCAGGCTGGCGCTCAGGCCGATACCGGCCGCGAGGCGGCTGAGTGTTTTGCGCATGATGGATTCCTCGGCGGATCAGAACGGGGCGTCGCCCTGGATGGTGGTGCGGTACAGCTTGCGACGCAGGTGCGCCGGGCAGCCGGTGGCGAGGTGGATCAGCGAGCGGTTGTCCCAGAACACCAGGTCATGGGGGCGCCACTGATGGCGGTAGGTGTTCTGCTCCAGCACGCTGTGGGCGTACAGCTCGGCGAGGATCTGCCGGCTTTCGTCTTCGGGCAGACCGAGGATGCGGGTGGTGAAGCCTTCGCTGACGAACAGCGCCTTGCGGCCGTTTTCCGGGTGGGTGCGGACCACCGGGTGAATGACTTCGGCCACCTGCGCCAGTTGCTCGGCGGTCAGGGTCGGGCGCCAGTTGCCCTCGAACTTGGTTTCGCTGTATCGCGCGGTATAGGAATGCGCCGCCTGGCGGCCTTCGACTGCGTTACGCAGCGCCTCGGGCAGGCCGTCCCAGGCCTTGTGCATGTCGGCGAACAGGGTGTCGCCGCCTTCGCTCGGTAGTTCCTGGGCGTGCAGCATGGAACCCAGGCTCGGCAGTTCCTTGTACGACAGGTCCGAGTGCCAGAACTTGCCGGCATCGCCCAGGCCGATGTTCTGGCCGTTCTCGACGATGTTGGAGACGATGAGGATTTCCGGGTGGTTGGCCAGCAGGAACTGCTTGAGCACATGGATCTGCAGGACGCCGAAGCGGCGGCTGAAGGCGATCTGTTGTTCGGGCGTGATGCGTTGGTCGCGGAAGACCAGGACATGGTGGTCGAGGTGGGCACGGTGGATTCGGCGGAAGTCCTCGCCGTTGACCGGGCGGGACAGGTCCAGGCCGATGATCTCGGCGCCGACTGCGCCGTCGAAAGGCTGGATGTCGAAGGATTGCTGCAGTGCGCTGTCGTTGGACGACAAGGCGTTAGAGGCCGCTGGCATGATGTTGCTCCCACGCAGAGCGCGCACGATCGGTTGGCGCGCATCGATCAAGAAACTCACGGGTTCGCCGTGTTCGTTCGTGTTCGTGCGGCGCGCCGATTGGTCGGCGGGTACGCAGGGGACCAACTATAAAGGCATAAGAAAAATTATTTAAATACCTTTAAGAAATATGAATATTCGCCTTTTCTCTGCCTCGCATAGCCTCTGTGGGAGCGGGTTCACCCGCGATTACGATAGTGGCACCACCACCGCGATCGCGGGTGAACCCGCTCCCACAGGGGGCCGCGATCAACCTGCCGTTACCTGCAATCCCGCCAACAGCAGCCGCTGGTAGATCTCCTCCTTCAGTCCCTCCGGCTGCTCCAGCCCCATCCGTGCCAACTGCACCGGCCAGTCCTGTGCCGGTGGCGCATCCAGCGCCGCCTTGCCCAGCTCCAGCACCTCGCTCAGCTTGAACTTGCTCTTCAGCCAGTTCAGCGCCCGCAGCAGGTCCCGTTCCTCGGCAGTGAAGTCGCAGCCCAGCGGGTATTCCGGGAACAACCGCCCATGCCGCTCGCGCACCCCCGCCAGGCGCTGCGGGGTGTTGTCGCGATAACGCGCATCGAGCTGGAAATCCGCCGCCAGCTTGCCGGCCTTCTGCGCCTCGGCCTGCAGGTGCGGCTGGAAGCGCGAATCACTGATCGCCAGCAACCGGGCGATCACCTCGGCGTCGGTCTGCCCGCGCAGGTCGGCGATGCCGTACTCGGTCACCACCACGTCGCGCAGGTGCCGGGGAATGGTGCAGTGGCCGTAGTCCCAGACGATGTTCGAGTTCACCTCGCCGCCCGCCTCGCGCCACGAGCGCAGCAGCAGGATCGAGCGCGCGCCCTCCAGCGCATGGCCCTGGGCAACGAAGTTGTACTGCCCGCCCACCCCGCTGAGCACTCGCCCGTCTTCCAGCTGGTCGGCCACCCCGGCGCCCATCAGGGTCATGGTGAACACCGTGTTGATGAACCGCGCATCGCGGCGCTGAAGGCGCTTGAGCGACTCCTGGCCATACAGCTCGTTGATGAAGCTGATCGCGCCCATGGCGATGCGCCCACGCACCTCCATCGGCAGCTCGCGCAGGCGCTGGTAGAACGCCTGCGGCCCGAGGAAGAAACCGCCATGTACCAGCACGCCGTCGATGCTGTCCGGAGCACCGTCGAGGGCCGCCTGCTGACGCGCCTCGTCGGCATACACCGGACGCCGCACGATGCCCGCCTCCAGCAGCGCCAGCAGGCCGTTGACGAACATCTCGCTGCAGCCATAGAGACCGTCGGCGAACGGCATCACCCCGCCCTCCCGTTCGATCAGCGACTGCCACGGCGACAGATCGAGCTCGCCGAGCAAGGCCTGGTAACCCGGGTTATCCGCCTGTCGCGCCAGCAGCGCCGCGGCCAGGGCATCGCCCATGGCGCCGATGCCGATCTGCAAGGTGCCGCCATCGCGCACCAGGGTGCTGGCATGCAGGCCGATCAGGTGATCCTGGATACCCACCGGCATGTTCGGCGTGGAGAACAGCCGGGTCCGCTCGGGCTCGTCGATCAGCAGGTCGAAGTCCTCCCGCGGTAGCTCGGCGGTGCCGGGCATGTACGGCAGTTCGGCGTGCACCTGGCCGAGCAGCAGGACGGTCTCGCCGGCGGCGCGGCGCCGCTCGATCATCGGCAGCAGGTCGAGGGTGATATCAGGGTTGCAGCTCAGGCTCAGGTGATCGGGACGCGAGGGGTCCTCGGCGACGATCTGGGCGATCAGGTTCAGGCCCTTGCCGTTGATGTCCCGCGCCGCATGGCTGTAGTTGCTGCTGACGTAGTCCTGCTGCGCCTGCACGCTGTGCAGCAGGCTGCCGGGCTGGAGGAAGAACTGCTCGACGCGGATGTTCGCCGGCAGCTGGCTGGTGCGCAGGTCGTGGAGGAAGTCCAGCTCGGGATAATCAGCGAAAACCCGTTCGACGAAGGGTTCGAGAAAACGCCGCTGCAGCCCGTCGCCCAGTTCCGGCCGGCCAAGGCACAACGCCGTGTAGATCGTCAGCCGCCGCTGCGGCAGCTCGCGCACCCGCGCATACAGCGCGTTGACGAAGCGGTTGGGTTTGCCCAGCCCCAGCGGCAGGCCCATGTGGATGTGCGCCGGCAAGCGCGCCAGCACCTCTTCTACCGCGTCCTCGATCGAATGCCTGCGCACGCTGCCGCCTCCCGATGGTGCCCGTTGAGACAACTTGGACCGGGCGGGTGTACGAATTACTGCACAGTAGCCCAGAAACGACGAAGCCCGCGCAGGGCGGGCTTCGTTACGATGTTCGCAGGACTTACAGGCCGGACATCTTCTTGATGGCGCCTTTCAGGTCGTCATCCGAGCAGTCGGCGCAGGTGCCTTTCGGTGGCATGGCGTTGATGCCGGTGATGGCCTTGGCGAGGATACCGTCCAGGCCACCCTGGTGGTCGGCGCGCTCTTTCCAGGCGGCGGTGTCGCCGATCTTCGGCGCGCCCAGCAGGCCGGCGCCGTGGCAAGCGTTGCAGTGCTTGGCGATGATCTCATCCGGGGTCTTGGCACCGCCGCCACCCGCGGAGGCCGCCACTTCCATGCCCTTGCATTCCTGGCCCTGGACGCAGACCTGGCCGACAGGTTCCAGACGTTTGGCGATGTCATCGTTGGTCGTAGCCTGGGCACTGACTGCCCAAAGGGCCACTACGGTAGCTGGTATAGCCAGCATTTTCTTGATTGGATTCACACGTACACCCTCATGGTGGCTAGTCACGCCCGCGGCCACGGAATCGCAGGCGGCGCAAGTATAGCGGGAACCCTGACTCGCCGAAACAACCCTATAAAACAAATGGGTTTATCCGCGACAATCAGCCGCGCCACCCTGGGTGTCAGAAGTTCGCGGGGGTGGCCGCGCTGATCAGCCTGGCCGGCTCATCGTAGGGGTTACGAAAACGGTGCGGCTTGGTGCTTTCGAAATAGTAGCTGTCGCCCGCTTCGAGGATGAAGGTTTCGAAGCCCACCACCAGCTCCAGCTTGCCTTCGAGGAGGATGCCGGTCTCTTCGCCATCGTGGGTGAGCATTTCTTCGCCGGTGTCGGCGCCCGGCGGGTAGATTTCGTTGAGGAAGGCGATGGCGCGGCTCGGATGGCCGTTGCCCACCAGCTTCATGGTCACCGCACCGTCCGAAATGTCGATCAGTTCATGCGCCTTGTAGACGATCTGCGTCGGGTTCTCCGGGAGCAGGTCCTCGGAGAAGAACTCCATCATCGACATCGGAATGCCACCCAGCACCTTGCGCAGCGAGCTGATCGACGGGCTGACGCTGTTCTTCTCGATCATCGAGATGGTGCTGTTGGTCACGCCCGCGCGCTTGGCGAGCTCCCGCTGGGACAGGCCCTTGAGCTTGCGAATGGCTTGTAGTCGTTCACCGACGTCCAAAGCTTGAGCCCTCCTGAGGAACGAAATGGGGTCGAAATGTGCGCCATCATCGCAACAGCGTTCAGTATTTACAACACTTCGACCCGCAGCTCGTCAGCGATGGCGCTCACTCTCCGGTATAGACCAAGGGCACCCGGCGCAGGTTGCAAAAGATCTGATAGGGGATGCTGCCGGCCTGGGTCGCCACGTCGCTGGCCAGCACGTTCTTGCCCCACAGCTCAACCGGGCTGCCGAGGCCGGCTTCGGGGACATCGGTGAGGTCGATGCACAGCATGTCCATGGACACCCGACCGATCAGCTGACTGCGCTTGCCCGCCACCAGCACCGGGGTACCGGTGGGCGCATGACGCGGATAACCGTCGGCGTAGCCCATGGCGACCACGCCGACCCGGGTCGGCCGCGGGCTGACGAAGCGCGCGCCGTAGCCCACCGGCTCGCCGGCCGGCAGCTCACGCACGCTGATGACTTTCGATTCCAGGGTCATCACCGGTTGCAGGCGCTCGGCCTCGGCCTGGGCGGTTTCAAAGGGCGTGGCGCCATACAGCATGATGCCCGGGCGTACCCAGTCGCTGGGGATCTGCGGCCAGCCCAGCACGGCCGGCGAGTTGCGCAGGCTGACTTCGGCCTTGAGGCCCTGGCGCGCCGCCTCGAATACCGCGACCTGCTCGTTGCTGGCATTGCTGTCCAGTTCGTCGGCACGGGCGAAGTGGCTCATCAGGACGATCTTCGCCACCTTGCCGCTGGCCTGCAGGCGCTGGTACGCCGCCTGGTAGTCACGTGGATGCAGGCCGACGCGGTGCATGCCGGTGTCCATCTTCAGCCAGACCTGGATCGGTTTCGCCAGGCTGGCCTTCTCGATCGCTTCCAGCTGCCACAGCGAATGCACCACGCACCAGAAGTCATGCTTGACGATCAGCTCCAGCTCGCTGGCTTCGAAGAAGCCTTCGAGCAGCAGCACCGGCGCCTTGATCCCTACCTCGCGCAGCGCCAGTGCCTCCTCGATGCAGGCCACGGCGAAACCATCGGCCTCGGCCTCCAGGGCCAGGGCGCAGCGCACCGCGCCATGCCCGTAGGCATCGGCCTTGATCACGGCCAGGGCACGGGCACCGGACAGCTTGCGGGCGAATTGGTAGTTGTGACGAAGCGCTTGGAGGTCGATCAGGGCACGGGCGGGACGCATGACGGCAGCCTTCTGGCAGTCTGTTTGGAATAAAAGGCCCGGTGCCGCAACGACCTGTAAGCCAGGGCACCGGGTGAAGAGAGGATCGTTACGAGAGCGCGGCGACCACCGACATTTCGACAAGGATCTCCGGCTCGCAGAGCTTGCTTTCGACGGTGGCGCGAGCCGGGGCGACGCCCTTGGGCAGCCACTTGTCCCACACCGCATTCATGCCCTGGAAGTCGGCATCGATGTCCTTCAGGTAGATGGTCACCGAAAGCAGGCGGGTCTTGTCGGTGCCCGCCAGGTCCAGCAGGCGCTCGATATTGGTCAGCGTTTCGCGGGTCTGCTGTTCGATCCCGGCGTTCATGTCGTCACCCACCTGGCCCGCCAGGTAGACGGTCCCGTTGTGGGCGACGATCTGACTCATGCGGTCATTGGTGAGCTGGCGCTGGATTGCCATGCTTGGCGGTCTCCTGGTGATGTCCGTAGCGGGAAATGTCGAGGCCTTCGGCGCTGATCTGCGGTTTCTTGCGCGCCATCAGGTCGGCGAGCAGACGACCGGAACCGCAGGCCATGGTCCAGCCGAGGGTACCGTGACCCGTATTGAGGAACAGGTTACGGAACGGCGTGGCACCGACGATCGGCGTGCCGTCCGGGGTGGTCGGACGCAGGCCGGTCCAGAACTCGGCCGCCTGCAGGTCGCCGCCGAGAGGATAGAGATCGTTGACGATCATCTCCAGCGTTTCACGCCGACGCGGGTTCAGCGACAGGTCGAAACCGGCGATCTCGGCCATGCCGCCGACGCGGATGCGGTTGTCGAAGCGGGTGATCGCGACCTTGTAGGTCTCGTCGAGAATGGTCGAGGTCGGCGCCATGTCCGGGTTGGTGATCGGCACGGTCAGCGAGTAGCCCTTGAGCGGGTACACCGGGGCCTTGATGCCCAGCGGCTTGAGCAGTTGTGGCGAGTAGCTGCCCAGGGCCAGCACGTAGCGGTCGGCGGTTTCCAGCTTGCCGTCGATCCAGACGCCATTGATGCGGTCGCCGGCGAAGTCGAGGCGCTGGATGTTCTGGCCGAAGCGGAACTCGACGCCGAGCTTGACCGCCATTTCCGCCAGGCGGGTGGTGAACAGCTGGCAGTCGCCGGTCTGGTCGTTCGGCAGGCGCAGGGCGCCGGCAAGGATATCGGAGACGTTGGCCAAGGCCGGCTCGACCCGGGCGATGCCGTCACGATCCAGCAGCTCGTAGGGCACGCCGGCCTGTTCGAGGACGGCGATGTCCTTGGCGGCGTTATCGACCTGGGCCTGGGTGCGGAACAGCTGGGTGGTGCCGAGGGTGCGGCCTTCGTAGGCGATGCCGGTTTCGGCACGCAGCTCGTCGAGGCAGTCACGGCTGTACTCGGACAGGCGGACCATGCGCTCCTTGTTCACCGCGTAGCGGTTGGCGGTGCAGTTGCGCAGCATCTGCGCCATCCACAGGTACTGGTCGACGTCGCCGGTGGCCTTGATCGCCAGGGGCGCATGGCGCTCCAGCAGCCACTTGATGGCTTTCAGCGGCACGCCTGGCGCGGCCCAGGGCGAGGCGTAGCCCGGCGAGACCTGGCCGGCGTTGGCGAAACTGGTTTCCATGGCGACCGCCGGCTGGCGATCGACCACCACCACCTCGAAACCTTGCCGGGCCAGATAGTAGGCACTCGCGGTCCCGATTACACCACTGCCCAGTACCAGAACGCGCATGTTGATTACCCTCGAAGCGGCGCACCGCAGCTATTTATTGTGAAAGGCATGAATGCGCGCAGTGTAAAAAACTCGGGCCAGTGCATTTCACTATATAAAAGCCTATATTTGGCGAGAATTCTCGGCAAAGTCGGCTTTTACAAAGGGGCATCCACTATGAGAACCCAGCACCAGAGCAAGCGCGAGCTGGACAAGATCGACCGCAACATCCTCCGCATCCTGCAGACCGACGGGCGCATTTCCTTTACCGAGCTGGGCGAGAAAGTCGGGCTGTCGACCACCCCTTGCACCGAGCGCGTCCGCCGCCTGGAGCGCGAAGGCATCATCATGGGCTACAACGCCCGGCTCAATCCGCAGCACCTCAAGGGCAGCCTGCTGGTGTTCGTCGAGATCAGCCTGGACTACAAGTCGGGGGACACTTTCGAAGAGTTCCGCCGGGCGGTGCTCAAGCTGCCGCATGTGCTGGAGTGCCACCTGGTGTCGGGGGACTTCGACTACCTGGTGAAGGCGCGGATTTCCGAAATGGCGTCGTACCGCAAGTTGCTTGGCGACATCCTGCTCAAGCTGCCCCATGTGCGGGAGTCGAAGAGCTATATCGTGATGGAGGAGGTGAAGGAGAGCTTGAACCTGCCAATTCCGGATTGAGATTGGCGCAGAGGCCCTAAACCAGGACCTGCCGGGTGGTGGCGATGAACTGATGCACCAGGCGCTCCGCCCCCGGATCGATCATCTCGTCCGGCCCTCGCCCACGGGGGCAAGGCAGGCGCGGCGTGGTCCCGAACAAACGGCAGATCAGTGGCCGCTCTTCATACACCGTGCAACCCTGCGGCCCGAGGTGCACACAGTTCAGTTCAGCCAGCGCTGCCTCCTGCTCCTCGGCACTCTTGCGCGGCAGCCGGGCCATTTCCTCAGCCGAGGTCGTCACCGGCCCGCAGCAGTCATGACACCCCGGCACGCACTCGAACGACGGAATCTGCTCACGCAGAAAGCGGATTTTGTGACTGTTGCAGGCCATGGAGTGGAACCGCCAAGGGGGAGAAAGCCGCCATTTTGCCTGACGGTTGCCTAGCCCCGAAAGCACCGCCTATGCTGCCCGCCTTGCCCAGACAATGACTCCAGGACGACGCCCATGCACACCGCTTCCTACTACGCCGCCAGCAGCGTCCCCCAGCCGGATTACCCGCAACTGGCCGGCGAACAGCGCTGCGACGTCTGTGTGGTCGGTGCCGGCTATTCCGGGCTGAACACCGCGATCGAACTGGCCGAACGCGGTTTCAGCGTGATCCTGCTGGAAGCCCGCAAGGTCGGCTGGGGTGCCAGCGGGCGCAATGGTGGGCAGTTGATTCGCGGTGTCGGGCACGGTCTTGAGCAGTTCGCGCCGGTCATCGGTGCCGAGGGCGTGAAACAGATGCAACTGATGGGCCTGGAAGCAGTGGAGATCGTCCGCCAGCGTGTCGAGCGCCATGCCATCGCCTGCGACCTGACCTGGGGCTACTGCGACCTGGCCAACAAACCCCGGGAATTCGACGGCTTCGCCGAAGACGCCGAAGCCTTGCGCGCCCTTGGCTACCGGCACGAACTGCGCCTGGTCCCGCCGGAGCAGATGCACACGGTGATCGGCTCCAGCCAGTACGCCGGCGGCCTGGTGGACATGGGCTCCGGCCACCTGCACCCGCTCAATCTGGCGCTCGGCGAGGCGGCCGTGGCCAGCGGGCTGGGCGTGCGGATTTTCGAACGTTCCGCCGTCACCCGCATCGACTACGGCAGCGAGGTCAAGGTGCATACCGGGCAAGGCAGCGTCCGCGCAGGCACCCTGGTGCTGAGCTGCAATGCCTACCTCAACGACCTGAATCGCGAACTGGGCGGCAAGATCCTCCCGGCCGGCAGCTACATCATCGCCACCGAGCCGCTGGACGAGGACCGCGCGCGACAATTGCTGCCGCAGAACATGGCGGTGTGCGACCAGCGGGTGACGGTGGACTACTTCCGTCTCTCCGCCGACCGTCGCCTGCTGTTCGGCGGCGCCTGCCACTACTCGGGGCGCGACCCGCAGGATATCGGCGCCTACATGCGGCCGAAGATGCTCAAGGTGTTCCCGCAACTGGCCGATGTGCGCATCGACTTCCAGTGGGGTGGAATGATCGGCATCGGCGCCAACCGCCTGCCGCAGATCGGCCGCCTGCGCGAACAGCCCAATGTGTATTACGCCCAGGCCTACGCCGGTCATGGGCTGAATGCCACCCACCTGGCCGGGCGCCTGCTCGGCGAAGCCATCAGTGGCCAGCAGAGCGGGCGCTTCGACCTGTTCGCCAAGGTGCCGCACATCACCTTCCCCGGCGGCAAACACCTGCGCTCGCCGCTGCTGGCGTTGGGGATGTTGTGGCACCGGTTGAAGGAGCTGGTCTGATCAGTCCCTCCAGAACGGCTTCAGCCCTTCCTCGATCGCATCCCCGCGATTCAGGCCGATGTCCTTCAACTGCGCGGGCGTGAGCTCCAGCAGCGCCCGCCGGGTCTCCCAGCGATGCACCCACAAGCGCAGGGTGCCCAGGAACCGTGGCGCGCGCAGCTTGGCTTCGCGCTGAGCCCGCTCCAGTTCGCTGCCATACAGTTTCAAGCGCACATCGCTCAGCCCGTTCATTGCGTGTTCCTCCAGGGTTGGTAGACCGTGGAGAAAGCATGCGCGCAAGGGGAAATACGTTACAGATTCAATCGCTCGGAATTTTCTTCATACAGATTTCGCCATTTCCTCTCTGAATGATGTATTTTTCCGAAATCTGTACTGGTTGTTTCCTACGGCTTTTTCCCGGAGTACGCCCATGACCCTCTATGTCAATCTCGCCGAGCTGCTCGGCGCCCGCATCGAGCAGGGTCTGTATCGTCCGGGCGATCGCCTGCCGTCGGTACGCGCCCTGAGTCTGGAGCATGGGGTCAGCCTCAGTACGGTGCAGCAGGCCTATCGCCTGCTGGAGGACAACGGCCTGGTGGCGCCGAGACCGAAATCGGGCTATTTCGTCCCGCAGAACCGCACCCTGCCCGCCTTGCCGGCAGTGGGTCGCCCGGCGCAGCGGCCTGTGGATATCTCCCAGTGGGAGCATGTCGTGGAGCTGATACGCAGCGTGCCGCGCAAGGACATCGTCCAGCTTGGCCGGGGCATGCCCGACGTCAACAGCCCGACCCTGAAACCCCTTCTGCGCAGCCTCGCCCAGCTCAGCCGACGGCAGGACATGCCCGGCCTGTACTACGACACCATCAGCGGCACCCAGGCCCTGCGCGAGCAGGTCGCGCGGCTGATGCTCGACTCCGGCTGCACCGTGGATGCCGCCGACCTGGTGATCACCACCGGCTGCCACGAAGCGCTGTCGGCGAGCATCCGCGCAGTGTGCGAGCCAGGCGATATCGTCGCGGTGGATTCGCCGAGCTTCCACGGCGCCATGCAGACGCTCAAGGGCCTGGGCATGAAGGCCATGGAGATCCCCACCGATCCGCTCACCGGCATCAGCCTCGAAGCCCTGGAGCTGGCGCTGGAGCAATGGCCGATCAAGCTGATCCAGGTGACGCCGAGCTGCAACAACCCGCTCGGCTACATCATGCCGGAGGCCCGCAAGCGCGCCCTGCTCAACCTGGCCCAGCGCTTCGACGTGGCGATCCTCGAAGACGATGTGTATGGCGACCTGGCCTACACCTACCCACGGCCACGGACGATCAAGTCCTTCGACGACGACGGACGCGTCCTGCTCTGCAGTTCCTTCTCCAAGACCCTCGCACCCGGCCTGCGGATCGGCTGGGTGGCGCCCGGCCGCTACCTGGAGCGGGTGCTGCACATGAAGTACATCAGCACCGGCAGCACCGCGACCCAAGCGCAGCTGGCGATCGCCGACTTCATCGAAGCCGGCCATTACCAGCCGCACCTGCGGCGCATGCGCAGCCAGTACCAGCGCAGTCGCGACCAGATGATCGACTGGGTGACCCGCTACTTCCCCGCCGGCACCCGGGTCAGCCGGCCCCAGGGCAGTTTCCTGCTGTGGGTCGAGTTGCCCGAAGAATGCGACACCCTGAAACTGAATCGCCTGCTGCTCGACCAGGGCGTACAGATCGCCATGGGCAGCATCTTTTCCGCCTCGGGCAAGCACCGCAACTGCCTGCGCATGAACTACGCGGCACGGCCGACGCCAACCATCGAGGCGGCGGTGCGCAAGGTTGGGGAAAACGCCATTCGTCTACTGGGCGAAGAAGCGAAGCACGGGTAACGTTTCGCTGTTGAACGCGGTCTACAGTTCAACTGCCCCGCGCTCACGGAATCCAGCCTTGACCAGCCACCGGCTCCTGCCCTTCCTGCTGACCCTCATGTTCGCTCTCGGTGGCTGCGCCAGCGTCAGCGTGCCCCGGGATGTCAGCCAGGCGATCCCCGCCAGCCAGTCCGCCTTCGGCCGCTCGGTGCAGCGCCAGGCCGAGGCCCATGACGGGCGCTCCGGATTCCGCCTGCTGCCCAACAGCAACGAGGCGTTCCGCGCCCGCGCCGAGCTGATCCGCAACGCGCAAAGCAGCATCGACCTGCAGTACTACATCGTCGCCGACGGCCTCAGCACCCGCGCGCTGGTCCATGAACTACTGGCAGCGGCGGATCGCGGCGTGCGCGTGCGGATCCTTCTCGACGACACTGCCAGCGATGGCCAGGACGGCCTGATCGGCACCCTCGCCGCCCACCCGAACATCCAGATCCGCGTGTTCAACCCGCTGCAGCTGGGTCGCGCCACCGGTGTCACCCGGGCCATGGGCCGGCTGTTCAACCTGTCGCGCCAGCACCGGCGCATGCACAACAAGCTGTGGCTGGTGGACAACAGCATGGCCATCGTCGGCGGACGCAACATCGGCGACGCCTATTTCGATGCCGAGCCCAACCTCAACTTCACCGACATCGACCTGCTCGGCGTCGGCCCCGTGGCCGAACAGCTGGGGCACAGTTTCGACCAGTACTGGAACAGCGCCCTGAGCAAACCCATCGGCGACTTTCTCTACAGCCAGCCGGACAGCGAAGACCTGCGCGCCAGCCGCCAGCGCCTGGAAACCTACCTGGCCGAGGCGCGCACCCAACGCACGGCCCTGTACGACCGGCTGATGGCCTACCAGACCGAGCCACGCCTGGATGTGTGGCGCAACGAACTGATCTGGGCCCACAGCCAGGCGCTATGGGATGCCCCCAGCAAGGTCCTGGCGGACGACGAGCCCGACCCGCAACTGCTGATGACCCGGCAACTGGCGCCGGAACTGAACGGGGTTCGCAAGGAACTGATCCTGGTCTCGGCCTATTTCGTACCGCGGGAAGAAGGCCTGCTGTACCTGACCAGCCGCGCCGACGCCGGCGTCCAGGTCGACCTGCTGACCAACGCCCTGGAAGCCACCGATGTACCGGTGGTCCACGGCGGCTACGCGCCTTATCGTCGGGCGTTGCTGGAGCACGGCGTAAAACTCTTCGAACTGCGCCGCCAGCCCGGCGACCACAACCAGCCGCGCTACCGCTTCAGCGGCGCCTCGGATTCCAGCCTGCACAGCAAGGCCATCGTCTTCGACCGGCAGAAGACCTTCATCGGCTCATTCAACTTCGACCCGCGCTCGGTGCTGTGGAATACCGAGGTCGGGGTGCTGGTGGACAGCCCCGAACTGGCTCAGTACACCCGCGACCTGGCGATCCAGGGTATGGCGCCGGCGGTGGCGTACCAAGTGGAACTGCGTGACGGCAAGCTGGTGTGGGTGACCGAGGACAATGGCCAGCAGCATGTGCTGACCGCTGAACCTGGAGGGCTGTGGCGGCGGTTCAATGCGTGGATCGCCAAGGCGGTGGGACTGGAGAAGATGCTCTAGGCGGTAGCTTCCTCGAACGCCCGCGGCCGCCGCGCCAGCAAGACCAGAATGAACGCACCGATAGCCATGAACCACGGCAACGCATGCCCACTCAACCACTGGCTCCCCGCCCCCGCCGCCAGCGGCCCGATCAGGCAGCCGATACCCCAGAGCTGCGCCACATGGGCATTGGCCCGCACCAGCGCGTCATCGCGATAGCGCTCGCCGATCAGGATCAGCGACAGGGTGAACAACCCGCCGGCGCTGGCCCCGAACAGTACCCATAGCGGCCAGATCAGCGGCGTTTGCAGCAACAGCGGAATCATCAGGCTGGATGCCGCCAAGGTCACCGCACAGCCGCTGAACAGGGTGCGCCGGGACATATGGTCGGCCAGGGCGCCAATCGGCAGTTGCAGCACCGCATCGCCCACCACCACGGTACTGACCATGAACAGGGCAACCTCTGCGCTGAAGCCCTGCTGCAGGCAGTACACCGGAAGCAGGGTCAGGATCATCGCCTCGAACGCGGCGAACAGGGCAATGGCCCAGGCAATCACCGGCAGGTTGCGGCAGAAGCCGAACAGGTCGCGGAAGGTCACGCTGGCGGCCTCGGTGCTGGGTGCGCCACCGCGGCCGAACAGCAGCAGCGGCGAGACGATCAACAGGCCGACGCCGATCCAGAAACCGAGGTCGTCATCCGAGCCGACCACGCCCAGCAGCAAGGGCCCGGCCAGCTGGCTCAGGGCGTAGCTGCTGCCGTACAGCGCCACCAGGCGGCCGCGCCATTGCTCCACCACCAGTTGGTTGATCCAGCTTTCGCCGAGGATGAAGACGATGGTCAGGACCACGCCGATCAGCAGGCGCAGCACCAGCCAGACCGGATAGCTGGGCAACAGCGCCAGGGCACCGATGGACAGCGCGCCGGCCCACAGGCACAGGCGCATCAGGCCCGGCGTGCCGAATCGCGCGGCCAGGCGACTGGCCAGGCTGGCACCGAGCAAAACGCCTATCGCCGGCATCGCCGCCATCACGCCGATGGCGAAGCTGCCGTAGCCCCAGCCTTCCAGGCGCAAGGACACCAGCGGCATGCTGACCCCCAGCGCCAGGCCGACACTGAGTACGGCTGCCAGCACGGCGAAATAAGTCCCCCAACGCATCTCACACTCCTTGAAGAATTACCGGACAGCACAGACGACACAGCCGGGCCGGCCTTTCGGCACGGCCCGGCTGCATGACCGGATCGGCTGGCGCGACGTTGCCGCCGCGCCAGTGGATTACAGCTTGATCCAGGTAGCTTTCAGCTCGGTGTACTTGTCCAGGGCGTGCAGCGACTTGTCGCGGCCGTTGCCGGATTGCTTGAAGCCACCGAACGGCGCGGTCATGTCGCCGCCGTCGTACTGGTTGACCCAGACGCTGCCGGCGCGCAGGGCCTTGGCGGTCTGGTGGGCCTTGCTGATGTTCGAGGTCCACACACCGGCGGCCAGGCCGTACGGGGTGTCGTTGGCGATGGCGATGGCTTCTTCGACGGTGTCGAAGGTGATCACCGACAGCACCGGGCCGAAGATTTCTTCCTTGGCGATGCGCATGGCGTTGTTCACGCCGTCGAAGATGGTCGGCTCGACATAGGTGCCGCCAGTCTCTTCGAGGATGCGCTTGCCGCCGACCAGCAGCTTGGCGCCGTCAGTGTGGGCGGACTCGATGTAGCCCAGCACGGTGTTCAGTTGCTGGGTGTCGACCAGGGCGCCGACGGTGGTCGCCGGGTCCAGCGGGTTGCCCGGCTTCCAGGCCTTGAGGGCTTCCAGCACCAGCGGCAGGAACTGGTCCTTGATCGAACGCTCCACCAGCAGGCGCGAACCGGCGGTGCAGACTTCGCCCTGGTTGAAGGCGATGGCGCTGGCAGCAGCCTCGGCGGCGGCCTTCAGGTCCGGGGCGTCGGCGAAGACGATGTTCGGGCTCTTGCCACCGGCTTCCAGCCAGACGCGCTTCATGTTCGATTCGCCAGCGTAGACCATCAGTTGCTTGGCGATCTTGGTCGAACCGGTGAACACCAGGGTATCGACGTCCATGTGCAGGGCCAGGGCCTTGCCCACGGTGTGGCCGTAGCCTGGCAGGACGTTGAGGACGCCCGCCGGGATGCCGGCATCCACCGCCAGCTGGGCGATACGGATGGCGGTCAACGGGGATTTTTCCGACGGCTTCAGGACAACCGAGTTACCGGTGGCCAGGGCCGGGCCGAGCTTCCAGCACGCCATCAGCAACGGGAAGTTCCACGGCACGATGGCGCCGACAACGCCTACCGGCTCGCGGGTCACCAGGCCGAGCTGGTCGTGCGGGGTGGCGGCGACTTCGTCGTACACCTTGTCGATGGCTTCGCCGTTCCAGGCCAGGGCATTGGCGGCGCCGGGGATATCGATGGTCGAGGAGTCGCCGATCGGCTTGCCCATGTCCAGGGTTTCCAGCAGGGCCAGCTCTTCGACGTTTGCCTTGAGCAGGCCGGCGAAGCGGATCAGGGTGGCCTTGCGCTTGGCCGGAGCCATGCGCGACCAGACGCCCGACTCGAAGGTGGCGCGGGCGTTTTCCACGGCGCGCTGGGCGTCGGCCTCATCGCAGCTGGCGATGTGCGCCAGCAGGCGGCCATCGACCGGGCTGATGCACTCGAAAGTCTGGCCGGAAACGGCGGCGGTGTATTCGCCGTTGATGAACGCACGACCTTCGATCTTCAGTTGCTGGGCACGCTGTTCCCAATCCGCACGCGTCAGGGTGGTCATAGCAAACTCCTCTTGTTGATGTGCAGCGTCGTGCGAGAGGTCATCGACACTGTCAGAAATTTCCGCCGGAGCTGTCATCGCTCTACAGCATCCGACACCCTAAACTACTGGGGCCAGGATTATCAATATATTTGACATTAAGCTGCCAAAAGCCTAGTGATGTTCATTTTATTTAACAACCAGGTGAGCCCGCTCCATGAATATCCAGCAGATCGTTGATTTTGCTCAGGTCTTGACCGAAGCCGAACGCTATCGTCCCGCCGCCGAAAAGATCCTCAAGGGCGATCCGGAGCAGGCGGTCTACAACCACTACGCCAGCCCATGCGAGCAGTTCGCTGCTGGCGTCTGGGAAGGCGCGGTCGGCCAGTGGACGGTCAACTACACCGAGCATGAATACTGCGAGATCGTTCAGGGCGTCTCGGTGCTGCGCGACGAACAGGGCCAGGCCAAGACCCTGCGTGCCGGTGATCGTTTCGTGATTCCCGCCGGGTTCAAGGGCACCTGGGAGGTGCTGGAGCCGTGCCGCAAGATCTACGTGATGTTCGAGCAAAAATAGATAAGTAGCGCTTTTGGGCATGCAGGCTTGTGGATCATGGCGTGGTCCAACCGGACACCCCTCTACAAGGAAGAAGACACCATGACCAATGATGAAGTAGTAGTAGCCCTGGCCAGCCTGGTCGGCTGTGAGTACACCAGCGCAATGAAGGCCGAGATCACCGGGCTGACTGGCCGCGCCCGCGTTGTCGGCCCGATGGATGTGTCCACCATGGAATACGACGAGTCGCGCATCCATGTGGTCGCTGGCGGCAATGGCGTGATCACCGGCTTCCGCTTCGGCTGATCCCTCTCGCCACAGGACGCCCGGTGCCACTGGCACCGGGCGTTTTTTTGCCCAAGGAAAAACCACAGGCGAAAAAAAACCCGTATCCGGTGGGATACGGGTTTTTTTTCGCAAGCCGGATCAATTACTTGATCTTGGCTTCCTTGTACATCACGTGCTTACGGACGACCGGATCGTATTTCTTGATCTCGATCTTGTCCGGAGTGGTGCGCTTGTTCTTGTCGGTGGTGTAGAAGTGGCCAGTACCGGCGCTCGACACCAAACGGATCAGTTCACGCATGACGTTCTCCCTTAGACCTTGATGCCGTTACGGCGAATGTCGACCAGAACGGCGTCGATGCCGCGCTTGTCGATGATGCGCATGCCCTTGGCGGAAACGCGCAGACGCACGAAACGCTTCTCGGACTCGACCCAGAAGCGATGATGCTGCAGGTTCGGCAGGAAACGACGACGGGTTTTGTTGTTTGCGTGGGAAATGTTGTTCCCGGTTACTGGACCCTTACCAGTAACTTGACAGACTCTCGACATGCCTCAGCCCTCTAAAACCACATGCCCAACCCGGCATGGGTTGGCCGCTTAATCTCTCAGTCTTTGGCGCCAGGCGCCTTGATTCTTCAGGGTCTTACCGGCTACACCCGAGGGTGCTGCACACCGGGCCCCTAGAAAAGAGCGCTGCTTTATACCAGAAACGCCAGAGTACAACAACACAGAATGTGATTGTGCAAACACGCTTCGCGCCCCGCACGGCGCGGCAAACGGCCTGCGGCGCTTATTACCGCTCGTCGTGAAATTCGTTGAAAAAGGTGTTGGCGATTTGTAATCCGGGGCACTAGGGTAGGACTTTTCCAGACTGCACTGGCAGATGGGTCGTCGTTCAGCCAAGGAGTACCCATGCGTCCCGCCGTTCTATCCCTGTTGTTCACCGCCCTGCTCGGCCCCACCCTGGCCCAGGCTGCCGCGCTCAGCGTGTGCACCGAGGCCAGCCCCGAAGGCTTCGACGTGGTCCAGTACAACTCGCTGACCACCACCAACGCCTCGGCCGACGTACTGATGAACCGCCTGGTGGAGTTCGACGCGAAGGCCGGCAAGGTGGTGCCAAGCCTGGCGGACAGCTGGACGGTGTCCGACGACGGCCTGGTCTATACCTTCAAGCTGCACCCGGACGTGAAGTTCCACACGACCCCGTACTTCAAGCCGAGCCGCGCCCTGAATGCCGACGACGTGCTGTTCAGCTTCCAGCGCATGCTCTACCCGGCGCATTCCTGGCACAAGATCGCCCAGAGCGGCTTCCCCCATGCCCAATCGCTGCAACTGCCCGAGCTGATCAAGCAGATCGACGCCCCGGACCCGCTGAGCGTGCGCTTTACCCTGAGCCACCCGGACGCCACCTTCCTCGCCACCCTGAGCATGGGCTTCGCCTCGATCTACCCGGCGGAGTATGCCGACCAACTGCTCAAGGCCGGCACGCCGGAGAAGCTCAACAGCCAGCCGGTCGGCACCGGGCCGTTCGTGTTCAACCGCTTCCAGAAGGACGCGGTGATCCGCTACCGGGCCAACCCGGACTACTTCAACGGCAAGCCTGCCGTCGATCCACTGATCTTCGCCATCACCCCGGACGCCAACGTGCGCCTGCAGAAGCTGCGGCGCAACGAGTGCCAGATCGCCCTGTCGCCCAAGCCGCTGGATATCGCCGCGGCCAGCGAGGACAGCAGCCTGAAGGTGGAGAAGACCGAAGCCTTCATGACCGCCTTCCTCGCCATCAACAGCCAGCACCCGCCACTGGACAAGCCGGAAGTACGCCAGGCGATCAACCTCGCCTTCGACAAGGACAACTACCTCAAGGCCGTGTTCGAAGGCACCGCGGTGCCTGCCAACGGGCCGTTCCCGCCGAATACCTGGAGCTATGACAAATCGCTGCCGGGCTACCCGACGGACCTGGCCAAGGCCCAGGAACTACTGAAGAAAGCCGGCCTGCCGGAGGGCTTCAGCACCACGATCTGGACCCGTCCGTCCGGCAGCCTGCTCAACCCCAACCCGAGCCTCGGCGCCCAGTTGCTGCAGGCGGACCTGGCCAAGGTCGGGATCAAGGCGGAAATCCGCGTGATCGAATGGGGCGAGCTGATCCGCCGGGCCAAGGCCGGCGAGCACGACCTGCTGTTCATGGGTTGGGCCGGCGACAACGGCGACCCGGACAACTTCCTCAGCCCGCAATTCTCGTGCGCGGCGGTGACCTCCGGGACCAACTTCGCCCGCTACTGCGATCCGCGCCTGGACCAACTGATCAGCGCCGGCAAGACCACCAACGACCAGAGCGTGCGCAGCCGCCTGTACCAGCAGGCCCAGGCGCAGATCCAGCAGCAGGCGCTGTGGCTGCCGCTGGCTCACCCGACCGCTGCGGTGCTGCTGCGTAAGGATGTGCAGGGGTATGAGGTGAATCCGTTCGGGCGTCAGTCTTTCGCTGGCGTGAACGTGGAGCGCTGAGAACCCCTAGGCGACGCGGCTGTCAGGTCGGGGCGCTGAAGAAACACCCCCGTTCACGCATCGACAGCGGCTCGCCATCACCGACGATGAAGTGATCGAGAATGCGCACGTCGATCGTCTCCAGCGCGTCCATCAGGCGATGGGTAAGACGGATATCGGCCTGGCTGGGCTCGGGATTGCCGGAGGGGTGGTTGTGGCAGAGGATCAGCGCGGCGGCGTTGTGCGCCAGGGTCCGCTTCACCACCTGCCGCGGGTACACCGCCGCACTGTCGATGGAGCCGCGAAAGAGGACTTCGAATACCAGCGGCCGGTGCTTGGTATCGAGGAACAGGCAACCGAACACCTCGTCCGCTTCATGGCGCAACTGCGCCTTCAGGTAGGTACGCACCGCCGCCGGGCTTTCCAGCGCCGAGCCGCGCGTCATGGATTGGCCCAGATAGCGCCGGGCCATTTCCATCACCGCCTGCAACTGCGCGTACTTCGCCGCTCCCAATCCCGGCTCGGCACTGAAACTGCGGCAGTCGGTTTCCAGCAAACCGCGCAGCCCGCCAAAGTGCCCCAACACATCCCGGGCCAGGTCCACCGCACTCCTGCCGCGTACCCCGACCCGCAGGAAAATCGCCAGCAATTCGGCATCCGACAGGCTCGCCGCACCCAGTTCCAACAGCTTCTCCCGTGGTCGTTCCGCCGCGGGCCAATCCCTGATACTCATGACCAATCCCTCTGTCCGTACGTGACTGCTACCGGTTTGAGCCCTGTGCTATCTTAGCCGCCACTTTTTTGCGCAACGCCCGGCCTGGGGAGGCGTCGGCGTTGCGTGCAAACCTCCATCAGAAAAAGGCAGGCCTATGCAGCGGCTGTATCGGAAACGCATCGTCCTCGGCGTCGGCGGCGGCATTGCCGCCTACAAGAGCGCCGAGCTGGTTCGCCGACTTCTGGAACACGGCGCCCAGGTGCGCGTCGTCATGACCCGCGGCGGTGCTGAATTCATCACCCCGCTGACCATGCAGGCGCTCTCCGGGCACCCCGTGCACATGGACCTATTGGATCCCGCTGCCGAAGCGGCGATGGGCCATATCGAACTGGCTAAGTGGGCCGACCTCGTGCTGATCGCCCCCGCCACCGCCGACCTGATCGCGCGCCTGGCCCAGGGCGTGGCCGACGACCTGCTGACCACCCTGGTCCTGGCCACCGACGCCACGGTCGCCGTGGCCCCGGCGATGAACCAGGCCATGTGGCGCGACCCTGCCACCCAGGCCAACCTGGAAACCCTGCAGGACCGCTCGATCCAGGTCTTCGGCCCGGCTTCGGGCAGCCAGGCCTGCGGCGACGTCGGCCTCGGGCGCATGCTCGAAGCCACCGACCTGGCCTGGCTCGCCGCCGAATGCTTCAAGCGCGAGTCGCTGACCGGCAAGCACGTGCTGATCACTGCCGGCCCGACCCAGGAAAACATCGACCCGGTTCGCTACATCACCAACCACAGCTCCGGCAAGATGGGCTTCGCCCTCGCCGAAGCCGCAGTGGAAGCCGGCGCACGGGTGACCCTGGTCACCGGCCCGGTGCACCTGCCGACCCCGGACCGGGTCACCCGCATCGACGTGGTCAGCGCTCGCGACATGCTCGCAGCCTGCGAGGCGGCCATGCCCTGCGACCTGTTCATCGCCTCGGCCGCGGTCGCGGACTACCGTCCGGAAGTCGTCGCCCCGCAAAAGCTCAAGAAAGACCCTACGACCGGCGACGGCCTGCTGCTGCAGATGGTGCGCAACCCGGACATCCTGGCCACCATCGCCACCCGCCCGGACCGCCCGTTCAGCGTCGGCTTCGCCGCCGAGACCGAACACCTGCTCGACTACGCCGCACGCAAGCTCAAGGACAAGAACCTCGACCTGATCGTCGCCAATGACGTGGCCAACCCCAGCATTGGCTTCAACAGCGAGGAAAACGCCTGCAGCGTGATCGACCGCCAGCTCCACGAAACCCTGTTCGCGCAGACCAGCAAGGGCAAGATCGCCCGCCAGCTGGTCGCTTTCATTGCCGAACGCCTCAACCAGGTTTGATTCAATGCACGCTCTCCAAGCCAAGATTCTCGATCCACGCATCGGCGGCGAATTCCCGCTGCCGCAATACGCCACCCCGGGCTCGGCCGGCCTCGACCTGCGCGCCATGCTCAAGGAAGACACCGTCCTTGAACCGGGCCAGACCCTGCTGATCCCCACCGGCCTGTCGATCTACATCGGCGATCCGGGCCTGGCGGCCATGATCCTCCCTCGCTCCGGCCTGGGCCACAAACACGGCATCGTCCTCGGCAACCTGGTCGGCCTGATCGACTCGGACTACCAGGGCGAGCTCATGGTGTCCTGCTGGAACCGCGGCCAGAGCGCCTTCACCATCGCCGTCGGCGAGCGCATCGCGCAGTTGGTGCTGGTCCCCGTGGTACAGGCACATTTCGACATCGTCGAATCCTTCGACGAGACCCAGCGCGGCGCCGGCGGCTTCGGGCATTCCGGCACCAATTGATCCACCGATCGTCCCTGGCTTCCGGCCAGGGGCGAACTCTCCGGCAGAAAGGCCGTCCAAGCGTTCCATACGCCCGCAAGCCTTCGAGACTGGAGTCCCGTGATGAACGATATGGCCCACCTGGTACCCGCACTGCCTGAAAGCATCTTCCGCGCCTACGATATCCGTGGCGTGGTCGGTGACACCCTGCACGCCGAGACGGCCTACTGGATCGGCCGCGCCATCGGTGCGCAGAGCCTGGCCCAGGGGGAACCGAATGTCTCGGTCGGCCGCGACGGACGCCTGTCCGGCCCGATGCTGGTGGAACAGCTGATCAAGGGCTTGGTCGACGCCGGCTGCCAGGTCAGCGATGTCGGCCTGGTGCCGACTCCCGCCCTGTACTACGCGGCCAATGTCCTGGCCGGCAAGTCCGGGGTCATGCTCACCGGCAGCCACAATCCGCCGAACTACAACGGTTTCAAGATCGTCATCGCCGGCGACACCCTGGCCAACGAACAGATCCAGGCCCTGCTGACCCGCCTCAGGACCAACGACCTGACCCGCGGTGACGGCAAGGTCGAGAAGGTCGACATCCTGCCGCGCTACCAGCAGCAGATCGTCGGCGACATCAAGCTGGCCAGGCGCCTGAAAGTCGTGGTGGACTGCGGCAACGGCGCCGCCGGGGTCAACGCCCCGCAGCTGCTGGCCGCACTGAACTGCGAGGTCATCCCGCTGTTCTGCGAAGTGGACGGCAATTTCCCCAACCACCACCCGGACCCGGGCAAGCCGGAAAACCTCGTCGACCTGATCGCCAAGGTCAAGGAAACCGGGGCCGACCTGGGCCTGGCCTTCGATGGCGACGGTGACCGCGTCGGCGTGGTGACCAACGCCGGCAGCATCGTCTACCCCGACCGCCTGCTGATGCTCTTCGCCCAGGACGTGCTGGCGCGCAACCCGGGCGCCGAGGTCATCTTCGACGTCAAGTGCACCCGCCGCCTGACCCCGCTGATCGCCGAGTACGGCGGCACCTCGCGGATGTGGAAGACCGGCCACTCGCTGATCAAGAAGAAGATGAAGGAAACCGGTGCCCTGCTCGCCGGCGAAATGAGCGGCCATATCTTCATCAAGGAGCGCTGGTTCGGTTTCGACGACGGCATCTACAGTGCCGCACGCCTCCTGGAGATCCTCAGCAAGGCCCCGGTGGACGCCGAAACCCTGTTCGCCGGCTTCCCGAATGACATTTCCACCCCCGAGATCAACATTGATGTGACCGACGAGGGTAAATTCAGCATCATTGATGCACTGCAACGCGACGCCGACTGGGGCGTGGCCGACCTGACCACCATCGACGGTGTGCGGGTCGACTATCCCCACGGCTGGGGCCTGGTCCGCGCGTCCAACACCACACCGGTGCTGGTCCTGCGCTTCGAGGCCGACAATGAAGCCGAACTGCAGCGAATCAAGGCTATATTCCATGCGCAGATCAAGCGCGTAGCCCCCGACCTGCAACTACCGTTCTGACCGAACCACTTGTTCCAACTGGAGCCCTGCATGACCCTCGATCGCGATGCCGCTACCCATGTCGCCAAGGTACTGTCCGAAGCGCTGCCTTACATCCGACGCTTTGTCGGCAAGACCCTGGTGATCAAGTACGGCGGCAACGCGATGGAGAGCGAGGAGCTGAAGACCGGCTTCGCTCGCGACGTGGTGCTGATGAAGGCGGTCGGCATCAACCCGGTGGTGGTGCACGGCGGCGGCCCGCAGATCGGTGACCTGCTCAATCGCCTGTCGATCGAGAGCCGTTTCGTCGATGGCATGCGCGTTACCGACGCGGCGACCATGGACGTGGTGGAAATGGTTCTCGGCGGCCAGGTGAACAAGGACATCGTCAACCTGATCAACCGTCATGGCGGCAGCGCCATCGGCCTGACCGGCAAGGATGCCGAGCTGATCCGCGCGAAGAAGCTCACCGTCACCCGCCAGACCCCGGAAATGACCACCCCGGAAATCATCGACATCGGCCACGTTGGCGAAGTCGTGGGCGTCAACACCGACCTGCTGAACATGCTGGTGAAGGGCGACTTCATCCCGGTCATCGCGCCAATCGGCGTGGGCCCGAATGGTGAGTCCTACAACATCAACGCCGACCTGGTCGCCGGCAAGGTCGCCGAGGCGCTGAAGGCCGAGAAGCTGATGCTGCTGACCAACATCGCCGGCCTGATGGACAAGCAAGGCACCGTGCTGACCGGCCTGAGCACCGAGCAGGTCGACGGCCTGATCGCCGACGGCACCATCTACGGCGGCATGCTGCCGAAGATCCGCTGTGCACTGGAAGCGGTCCAGGGCGGCGTTCATAGCTCGCACATCATCGACGGTCGCGTACCGAACGCCGTGCTGCTGGAAATCTTCACCGACAGCGGCGTCGGCACCCTGATCACCAACCGCAAGCCGCGTCAGTAACGCGTCACGCGGGCAAAGAAAAAGGCGACCAATCGGTCGCCTTTTTCATGTTCGCTGCAATCAGATACCGTACTGCGCGCGGTAGGCTTCTACCGCCGGCAGGTGCTGCTTGAGCTGCGGGTCGTCGGCGAGGAACTCGAGGACCTGGGTCAGCGAGACGATGCTGACCACCGGGATACCGAAGTCGCGCTCCACTTCCTGGATCGCCGACAGCTCGCCATTGCCACGCTCTTCGCGGTTCAGCGCGATCAGTACGCCAGCGGCACGGGCTTCCTGGGCCTTGATGATCTGCATGACTTCGCGGATCGCGGTGCCGGCGGTGATCACGTCGTCGATGATCAGCACTTCACCGGCCAGCGGTGCGCCGACCAGGCTGCCGCCTTCGCCGTGGTCCTTGGCTTCCTTGCGGTTGAAGCACCATGGCACATCGAGCTGGTGTTGCTCGGCCAGTTGCACTGCGGTCGCCGCCGCCAGGGGAATGCCCTTGTAGGCCGGGCCGAACAGTACGTCGAAGGGAATCTTGCTGTCGACGATCGCCGCCGCGTAGCAACGCCCGAGCTGGGCCAGGGCCGAACCGCTGTTGAACAGGCCGGCATTGAAGAAATAGGGGCTGGTACGACCCGACTTGAGGGTGAACTCACCGAAGCGCAGAACCCCGCGATCGATGGCAAAACGGATGAATTCGCGCTGATACGGCTGCATGAGGAGTCCCGGATACCACGGATTTAGCTAATTGAGTACAGCTCGGGTATCATACACGCACGAGATTTTTGGGGCCATTTATGCGGATCATCAGTGTGAACGTGAATGGCATTCAGGCTGCGGTCGAGCGAGGGTTGCTCAGCTGGCTGCAAGCCCAGAATGCCGACGTCATCTGCCTTCAGGATACCCGCGCCTCGGCCTTTGAACTCGATGACCCGGCTTTTCAGCTAGATGGCTACTTCCTTTATGCCTGCGACGCAGAAGTACCCGCCCAAGGCGGCGTGGCGCTTTATTCGCGGTTGCAGCCCAAGGCAGTCATCAGCGGCCTGGGCTTCGAGACAGCCGACCGCTATGGGCGTTACCTGCAGGCCGACTTCGACAAAGTCAGTATTGCCACCTTGCTCCTGCCTTCCGGGCAGAACGGCGACGAAGACCTGAACCAGAAGTTCAAGTTGATGGACGACTTCGCCAAGTACCTGGACAAGCAGCGGCGCAAACGCCGTGAATACATCTACTGCGGCTCGCTCTACGTGGCGCAGCAGAAGCTCGACATCAAGAACTGGCGCGACAGCCAGCAGTCGCCGGGCTTCCTCGCCCCTGAGCGCGCCTGGATGGACGAGATCGTCGGCAACATGGGCTACGTCGACGCCCTGCGTGAGGTCAGCCGCGAAGGTGACCAGTACAGCTGGTGGCCGGACAACGAACAGGCGGAGATGCTCAACCTGGGCTATCGCTTCGACTACCAGCTGCTGACTCCCGGCCTGCGCCGCTTCGTGCGCAGCGCACGCCTGCCACGCCAGCCGCGCTTCTCGCAGCATGCGCCGCTGATCGTGGACTACGACTGGACGCTTACGATCTGATCGTCACGCAGCCACGAAAAAGCCGACCCTGGGGTCGGCTTTTTGTTGTCCGCAATTTGCGGATCAATCGGCCAGCGAGGCCTTCTGCAGCTCGAACAGATCGGCCATGCCTTTCTGGGCGATGGCCAGCATGGCGTTCAGCTCTTCCGGCTGGAACGGCGCGCCTTCGGCGGTGCCCTGGACTTCGATGAAGCCGCCGGCGCTGGTCATGACCACGTTCAGGTCGGTTTCGGCGGCGGAGTCTTCCAGATAGTCCAGGTCGAGGACCGCTTCACCCTGGTACATGCCCACGGAGACCGCGGCGATCATGTGCTTGAGTGGGTCGCCGCCCTTCAGGCCGCCACGCTTCTTGACCACGCGCAGGGCATCGACCAGGGCGACCATCGCGCCGGTGATCGAGGCGGTGCGGGTCCCGCCGTCGGCCTGGATCACGTCGCAGTCGACGTACAGGGTGATGTCGCCCAGCTTGCTCATGTCCAGCGCGGCGCGCAGCGAACGGCCGATCAGGCGCTGGATTTCCAGGGTGCGGCCGCCTTGCTTGCCACGGCTGGCCTCGCGCTGGTTACGCTCGCCAGTGGAGCGCGGCAGCATGCCGTACTCGGCGGTCAGCCAGCCCTGGCCCTGGCCTTTCAGGAAGCGCGGGACACCATTTTCGACGCTGACCGTGCAGACGACCTTGGTGTCGCCGAACTCGACCAGTACCGACCCTTCGGCGTGCTTGGTGTAGTTGCGGGTGATGCGGATCGAGCGGAGCTGATCGGCGGCGCGACCACTTGGACGTTTCATAAGGGATACCTGTACTGGGGGTTCGAATCTGCCGAGCATTATAGAGCGCAAGGCGCGCAGTGGACATGCCTGAGGGAGTTAGCGGTCCATTCATTGTGTTCCCCCGGTCGGGATTCACCCACCCCTGTTCCGGCGGTTTGTAACATCAGTGGATGGGACCGGACTGCGCACTGCGTTACAATCCTGCGCCTTTGCAGCCTGTCGGCTTTCCCCTTCATCTATCTGCGAGGTACTTCCCATGGTGCACAGCATGACCGCCTTCGCTCGTGTCGAACGAGCCGGGACCCAGGGCACCCTCATATGGGAACTGCGCTCGGTCAACCACCGCTACCTCGAACCGCACCTGCGCCTGCCTGAAGCCTTCCGCGACCTCGAAGGCTCCGTGCGCGAGGCGCTGCGCCAGGGCCTGTCCCGCGGCAAGGTCGAGTGCACCCTGCGCTTCACCGAGGAAAACGCCAGCAAGTCGCTGCAGGTCGACCAGGACCGCGCCCGCCAGTTGGTGGAAGCCGCCGAGACCGTGGCCGCGCTGATCAAGAATCCTGCGCCGCTGAACCCGCTGACCGTGCTGTCCTGGCCCGGCGTGCTGGTGGCAGATGCCAGCGACCCGCAGGCGCTGAACCAGGAAGCCCTCAACCTGTTCGAGAATGCCCTCGAAGAGCTGAAGAACGGCCGCAACCGCGAAGGCGCCGAACTGGCCCGCCTGATCAACGAGCGCCTGGACAGCATGAGCCAGGAAGTCACCACCCTGCGCGCCCTGGTCCCGCAGATGCTCGCGGCGCAACGGCAGAAGATCCTCGACCGCTTCACCGACATGCAGGCCGAACTCGACCCGCAGCGCCTGGAACAGGAAATGGTCCTGCTGGCACAGAAGAGCGATGTCGCCGAAGAGCTCGACCGCCTCAGCACCCACGTCACCGAAGTGCGTCGCGTGCTCAAGTCCGGCGGTGCGGCGGGCCGGCGCCTGGACTTCCTGATGCAGGAACTCAATCGCGAAGCCAACACCCTCGGCTCCAAAGCCTTCGACCCGCGCAGCACGCAATCGGCAGTGAACCTCAAGGTCCTGATCGAGCAGATGCGCGAACAAGTACAGAACATCGAGTAAGGCCACCCCCATCATGAAACACAGCAGCGGCACCCTGTTCATCATTTCCGCGCCGTCCGGCGCCGGCAAGACCAGCTTGGTCAAGGCCCTGACCGACGACCTGAACCACATCCGCGTGTCGGTCTCGCACACCACCCGCGCCATGCGTCCGGGCGAGCACGACGGGGTGAACTACCACTTCGTCGACCGCGCCGAATTCGACCGCATGAACGCCCAGGGCGACTTCCTCGAACAGGCCGAGGTCTTCGGCAACTGCTACGGCACCTCGCGCCAGGCACTGCAACAGACTCTGGACCAGGGCCACGACCTGATCCTGGAAATCGACTGGCAGGGCGCGCAGCAGGTGCGCAAGCTGATGCCGGGCACCCGCTCGATCTTCATCCTGCCGCCGAGCCAACAGGCCCTGCGCCAGCGCCTGACCAACCGTGGCCAGGACAGCGACGAGATCATCGAAGGCCGGATGCGCGAAGCCGTCAGCGAGATGGAGCACTACGACGAGTACGAGTTCGTCATCATCAACGACGATTTCGCCACCGCATTGGAAGACCTGAAAGCCGTGTTCCGCGCCAACCGCTTGCAGCGCGACGGTCAGCAGCAGCGCCACGGCGAGCTGCTCAAGCAACTGCTGGCTTGAGCCCTCGCCGCCCCGGCCGCTTCAGCGGCGGCTGGGGATGGTGGCATGACGACGCAAGGTCATGCCAAGGAAGAACGCCGGCGCGCGCAGACGCGACAGCAGCATCAGGACGATGCCCAGCAGCAGGATGATCATCGCGATCACGAATACCAGCCCCAACCCGCCCACATGCGAGCCGCTGCCGAATTCCGGCGAAGCGCTGTCGATGGCCGTCTGCACGAAGATCACCGAAAGAATCACTCCGCCCAGCAGCGGGCACAGGCCGCGCATGAAGAAGTGGCGCAGGCTGTCGAACAGGCTGTGGCGGAAATACCAGACACAGGCGAAAGCGGTCAGCGAGTAGTAGAAGCAGATCATCATGCCCAAAGCGGTGATGGTGTCGGCCAGTACGTTTTCGCTGAGGGTGCGCATGGTCACGTAGAACACGCCTGCGGCGACGCCGGCGCAGATGGTGGCGTAGCGCGGGGTCTGCGAGCGCGGGCAGATGCGGGCGAAGCGCTCCGGCACGGCGCCGTAGTAACCCATGGCCAGCAGGGTCCGCGCCGGGGAAACGAAGGTCGACTGCAGCGACGCGGCAGTGCTCGCCAGCACGGCAATGGACATCAGGATTGCCAGCGGCCCCATGACCGGGCCAGCCAGGTGGGCGAAGACGTTTTCCTGGATACGCGGGTTGCCCAGGCCGAGGCCTTCCTCGCTGATCCCGGCGAATTGCAGGGTGGCAATCGCGGTGACCAGGTACAGGCCGAGGATCAGCAGTACGGTCAGGGTCGCAGCCCGGCCAGGAATTTCGTCGCTGCCCACCGACTCCTCGCTCATGGTCAGGCACACGTCCCAGCCCCAGAAGATGAAGATCGACAGCGACAGCCCGGCGGTAAAGGCCGAGAACGACTCAACGCCGAACGGGTTGAACCAGCTGATATCGAAGTCCATCGGCGGGGGCTCCGTCGACCCGCCGAACGCCGCGAAGGCGAAGCCGATCAGCACCAGCAACTGCAAGGCCACCAGGCCGTACTGCACGGTCATGGTGGTGCCGATGCCGCGGCAGCAGATCCACACGGCCATGGCGATGAACACGCAACAGGTGACCACGTTGACCAGCAGGTTATCGCTCAGCGCAGCCACCTCGTGGCTGCCGACAAGTTGCCCGAGGAACAGATAGAAGAAGTCCACCGCCACGCCGGCCAGGTTGGACAGCACAATGGTGGTCGCGGTGACCAGCCCCCAGCCGCCGATCCAGCCGATCATCGGGCCGAAGGCGCGGGCCGACCAGGTGAAGGAGGTGCCGCTGTCCGGCTCCGCCGCGTTGAGTTCGCGATAGCCGAGGGCGACCAGCAGCATCGGCAGGAAGCCGACGATGAACACGGCCGGCAGGTGCTGGCCGACTTCCCGCACCGTGGGACCCAGGGCGCCGGTGAGGGTGTACACCGGGGCGATGGTGGAGATGCCGAGCACGATACTGGCGAGCAGTCCGAGGCGGCCCTTGGCCAACCCCTTGGATGCCTTGCGAGCCAGCCCCGCCGGACTCGAGGACAGGCTTGCTTCGAATTCGCTCATGAGTAGATGTCGTCGCTATTGGTATTGTTTTTCAAGGCATCCCTGGGGAATGCCCGCACTCGATGAAACTGCCGGGTCACTTCCCGGCGTAGGCCTGGCAGGCTGCACGGAACGCCTCGAACAGACGCAACGAAACCGGGTTTTCGGCATAACGCCATTCCGGATGCCACTGCACCCCGACCACGAAGCCGGGGGCGTCCTCCATGGAAACCGCTTCCACCAACCCGTCCGGCGCCAGGGACTCGACCCGCAGCCCGTCAGCCAGACGGTCGATGCCTTGGCCGTGCAACGAGTTGACCATGAAGCTTTGCGGCAAACCCAGTCGCTGGAATTGCCCGCCGGGCTCGACGCTGACCAGGTGCCGTGGACCGTATTGTTCTTCCAGCGGGGCGTCATGCGGTTCGCGGTGGTCCAGGTAGCCAGACAGCTCATGGACACGCTGGTGCAGGGAGCCGCCCAAGGCCACGTTGAGCTCCTGGAAACCGCGGCAGATACAGAACACCGGCACGCCGGCGGCGATGGCCGCGCGCAGCAGCGGCAGGGTCAGGCGGTCACGCGGGATGTCGTGCCGGGTGCCTTCCGCGCTGGGGGCGCCATTGTAATGATGCGGCTCGATATTTGAAGGCGAACCGGTAAAAAGAATGCCGTCGAGGCGTTCCAGCAGGCGTTGCGGGTCCAGCGCCTGATCGCGCGCCGGCAGGATCAGCGGCACGCCGGCGAACCCGGCGGCCTCGACGTACTTGTCGCCCACGGTGTGGGAGGCAGTGTGACCGAGCATCTGTCGGCATGAGGTGACGCCGATCAAAGGGGTTTTCATCGATTCAGCCTCTCTTGACGAAGTCGGCGCCGCCCCACAGGGTCGGCGGCGTCTCAGAGATGTCTTACAGCTTGATCCAGGTCGCCTTCAGCTCGGTGTACTTGTCGAAGGCATGCAGCGACTTGTCGCGACCGTTGCCTGACTGCTTGAAACCACCGAACGGTGCGGTCATGTCGCCGCCGTCGTACTGGTTGATCCACACGCTGCCGGCGCGCAGTGCACGGGCGCTGCGGTGGGCCTTGGAGATGTCTGCAGTCCACACCGCCGCCGCCAGGCCGAAAGGCGAGTCGTTGGCGATGGCAATGGCTTCCTCGGCGCTGTCGAAAGTGATCACCGACAGCACCGGGCCGAAGATTTCCTCACGGGCGATGCGCATGGCATTGGTCACGCCATCGAAAATCGCCGGCTCGACATACACCCCGCAGGTGTCTTCCAGCACCTGGCGCCCACCGCTGACCAGCGACGCGCCATCGGCCTTGCCGGCCTCGATGTAGCCGAGCACGGTGTCCAGCTGGGTAGTATCGACCAGTGCCCCGACGCGGGTCTGCGGATCCAGGGCATGCCCCGGTTTCCAGGCCTTGAGCGCCTCCACTACCATCGGCAGGAAACGCTCCTTGATCGAACGCTCCACCAGCAGGCGCGAACCGGCGATGCACACCTCGCCCTGGTTGAAGGCGATGGCGGCCGCCGCAGCGTCGGCAGCGGCCTGCAGGTCCGGGGCGTCGGCGAAGACGATGTTCGGGCTCTTGCCGCCAGCCTCCAGCCACACGCGCTTCATGTTCGACTCGCCGGCATAGACCATCAGTTGCTTGGCGATGCGGGTCGATCCGGTGAACACCAGCGTGTCGACGTCCATGTGCAAGGCCAGGGCCTTGCCCACGGTATGGCCGTAGCCCGGCAGGACGTTGAGCACGCCCGCCGGGATGCCGGCTTGCAACGCAAGCTGCGCGACGCGGATGGCGGTCAGCGGGGATTTTTCGGACGGTTTGAGGATCACCGAGTTACCGGTGGCCAGGGCTGGCCCCAGCTTCCAGCAGGCCATCATCAGCGGGAAGTTCCACGGCACGATGGCCGCGACCACGCCCACGGCCTCGCGCGTCACCAGGCCAAGCTGGTCATGGGGCGTCGGCGCGACTTCGTCGTAGACCTTGTCGATGGCCTCGGCCATCCAGCGGATCGAATTGGCCGCCGCGGGAATGTCGATGCTCAGGGAGTCGCCGATCGGCTTGCCCATGTCGAGGGTTTCCAGCAGCGCCAGCTCTTGGGCGTTGGCCAGCAGCAGGTCGGCGAAGGCGATCAGCACGCGCTTGCGCTGCGCCGGGGCCTGGTTGGCCCATACGCCGCTGTCGAAGCTGCGACGAGCCGCGGCCACGGCCAGGTCGGCATCGGCGGCATCGCAACTGGCGATGGCGGCCAGGGCACGGCCATCCACCGGGCTGGTGCAGTCGAAGGTGGCGCCGGAGGCGCTGTCGCGGTATTCACCGTCGATGAAGGCGCGGCCTTCGATATGCAGGTCCCGGGAGAGGCTTTCCCAGTGTTCGCGAGAGGGGATTGTCATTGTTCTTCTCCGGGCATCAGACCGTATGCAGGTACCAGTTGTATTCGAGGTCGGAAATCGACACCTCGAACTCCGCCAGTTCGCTTTCCTTGCAGGCGACGAAAATATCGATGTATTCGGGGCTGATGTACTGGTTGAGCACTTCGCTGTCGTCCAGCTCGCGCAGGGCGTCGCGCAGGTTGTTCGGCAGGCTCTGTTCCAGTTGCTCGTACGAATTGCCCTCGACCGGCGCACCCGGCTCGATCTTGTTGCTCAGCCCGTGGTGAATGCCGGCGAGGATCGCGGCCATCATCAGGTAGGGGTTGGCGTCGGCGCCGGCCACGCGGTGTTCGATGCGCACCGAATCGCTGCTGCCGGTCGGAACGCGGACCGCCACGGTACGGTTGTCCAGGCCCCAGCTCGGCGCATTGGGCACATAGAACTGCGCGCCGAAGCGGCGATAGGAGTTGATGTTCGGGCAGAGGAAGGCCATCGACGCCGGCATGGTTTCCAGCACGCCACCGATGGCGTGGCGCAGGGCGTCGTTCTGCTCCGGGTCGTCGCTGCTGAAGATGTTCTTGCCGGTGGCCTTGTCCAGCAGCGAGATGTGCACGTGCAGGCCGTTGCCAGCCTGGCCCGGGTAGGGCTTGGCCATGAAGGTGGAATCCATCTCATGGTCGTAGGCGATGTTCTTGATCACCCGCTTGAGCAGCAGGGCGTAGTCGCAAGCCTTCATCGGGTCGGCGACGTGGTGCATGTTCACTTCGAACTGCGCCGGGGCACTTTCCTTGACGATGGCGTCGGCCGGGATGCCCTGCTCCTTGGCGGCTTCGAGCATGTCCTGCAGGCAGTCGACGTATTCGTCGAGGTCGTCGATCAGGTAGACCTGGGTCGATTGCGGGCGCTTGCCGGAGATCGGCGAACGCGGCGGCTGCGGGCGACCGTTCAGGTTGTCCTGGTCGATCAGGTAGAACTCCAGCTCGAACGCGGCGCAGATGGTCAGGCCCATGTCATCGAACTTGCTCACCACCTGGCGCAGCACTTCCCGCGGATCGGCGAAGAACGGCGTGCCGTCCAGCTCGTGCATGGTCATCAGCAATTGCGCGGTGGGGCGCTTCTGCCACGGTTCGAAGCTGAGGGTGCCGGGAATCGGGTGGCAGATGCGGTCGGCGTCGCCGATATCCAGGCCCAGGCCGGTGCTTTCCACGGTCGAACCATTGATATCCAGGGCGAACAGCGACGCGGGCAGGTTGATGCCCTTCTCATAGACCTTGACCAGGCTCGCCCGCTCGATGCGTTTGCCGCGCACCACGCCATTCATGTCGGCGATCAGCAGATCGACGAACTGCACCTCTGGGTGGGCCTTGAGAAATTCGCCCATTTCGTCAACGGGGATGGCGCACGGGGAGACCGACGTCATGGCTTAGGCATCCTTTGGAGTTTTTATTGGGGGCAGCGATGTAGGGAGGTAACGCGGGTATTCGGGGCGGCGATGGCTGGTCTTGTTCTCGGTAGTCCATCGAGGATCTGGGGGCGCGACAAACCTTGCTTGACGGCCACGTTCGCACTATAGAATGGCCGTCACGCAAACAGACATTGGCGTTTAGGCAAGCGAAGAGTGCACCAATGCAATATCAGATCAGCCATGCCGACCTCTCCCTGGTTCTCGCCCTGGTCCGTGGACGCTCCCTGGCGAAAGCGGCGGAACTGCTCAAGGTCGACGTTTCCACGGTCTTCCGCTCGATCCGGCGGATGGAGGCGGCGCTGGGCACGGCGCTATTCGTGAAAAGCCGCAAGGGCTACATTCCCACCGGCACCGCCCAGGCCCTGGCCGAACAGGCCGAGCGCGCGGAACAGGCGCTGGACGCGGCGCGGGTGGCCCTGGCCCATGGCGAGCAGGTGGTCAGCGGCACGGTACGCCTGACCTGCACCGACGCGGTGCTGCACAGCCTGCTGCTGCCGGCACTGGCCGAGTTCATGCCGGCCTACCCGGCACTGACCCTGGAACTGGCGACCTCCAACACCTTCGCCAACCTCAGCCGCCGCGACGCCGACCTGGCATTGCGCCTGACCAATACGCCACCGGAACATCTTGTAGGACGCTGCCTGGGTTCAGCGTCCTATGTCGTCTGCGGTCGCGAGGAGTTTCGCGAACGCCTGAACGAATCCCCCGCCAACGTGCCGTGGATCGCCCCCGACGATTCCATGCAGGACCACCCCACCGTGGTCTGGCGCAGCGAGAAATTCCCCGGCGTGCTGCCGCGCTATCGCTGCAGCGGCATCGCCTCCATCGCCCAACTGGTCGCCGCCGGCATGGGCGTGGCGGCGCTGCCGGACTACATGGCTCATACCCTGCCGGGAGTCGAGCAACTGAGCGACGCCCTGCCCGGCTGCGACACCCAGTTGTGGCTGCTGACCCGCCCGGATTGCCGCGCCCTGCGCTCGGTGCAGACCCTGTTCGACGAGCTGACACCGCGCCTGCGCAACGCCTTGATCTGAGCGATAGGCGAAGACTATTGAAATAGACGCTTACAAGTAGGTATCGTCAGCGTATCCGGGGCTCGACGCCGAAATCAGCGCTTCCCTAAAGGCTGGTGATTTTTTAAACTGTCGAGTCCGCTCGCCCATCCGGGCAGTACACCGCATTTGCTACTTGAGGAACACCATGGCCCGCGTAACCGTTGAAGACTGCCTGGAACACGTTGATAACCGCTTTGAGCTGGTCATGCTGTCCACCAAGCGTGCCCGTCAACTGGCTACCGGCGGCAAAGAGCCGAAAGTGGCCTGGGAAAACGACAAGCCTACCGTTGTTGCACTGCGCGAAATCGCCGAAGGTTTCGTGACCCCCGAGTTCATCGCCGCCGAAGAGATCGTCACTGAGGACCCAGTCTTCACTGCGTTCGAGGACGAGGCCAACGAGGCCGTCTAAGTCCATGCCTGGTCGACGTTGTACGGCGCGGGTCCCCAATCCTCGGCAGGAGGTCGAATCTTGCCGAGCATAGATGCCCTCGCCGATCGTCTGTCGACCTACCTGGGTCCCGACCAGGTCAACCTGGTCCGCCGGGCCTATTTCTACGCCGAGCAGGCCCACGACGGCCAGCGCCGCCGCAGCGGCGAGGCGTACGTCACGCATCCGCTGGCCGTCGCCAGCATCCTCGCCGACATGCACATGGACCATCAGAGTCTGATGGCAGCCATGCTGCACGACGTGATCGAAGACACCGGCATCGCCAAGGAAGCCCTCAGTTCGCAGTTCGGCGAGACCGTCGCCGAGCTGGTCGATGGCGTCAGCAAGCTGACTCAGATGAACTTCGAGACCAAGGCCGAGGCCCAGGCGGAAAACTTCCAGAAGATGGCCATGGCCATGGCCCGCGATATCCGCGTGATCCTGGTCAAGCTGGCCGACCGCCTGCACAACATGCGTACCCTTGAGGTGCTGTCCGGCGAGAAACGCCGGCGCATCGCCAAGGAAACCCTGGAAATCTACGCCCCCATCGCCAATCGCCTCGGCATGCACAGCGTGCGCATCGAGTTCGAGGACCTGGGCTTCAAGGCGATGTACCCGATGCGCTCGGCGCGCATCTACCAGGCAGTCAAGCGCGCCCGCGGCAACCGCAAGGAAATCGTCAACAAGATCGAAGAGTCGCTGAGCCATTGCCTGGCCGTCGACGGCATCGAGGGCGAGGTCAGCGGGCGGCAGAAGCACATCTACGGCATCTACAAGAAGATGCGCGGCAAGCGCCGCGCCTTCAACGAGATCATGGATGTCTACGCGTTCCGCATCATCGTCGACAAGGTCGACACCTGCTACCGCGTGCTCGGCGCCGTACACAACCTGTACAAGCCGCTGCCCGGTCGCTTCAAGGACTACATCGCGATTCCCAAGGCCAACGGCTACCAGTCGTTGCACACCACGCTGTTCGGCATGCACGGCGTGCCCATCGAGATCCAGATCCGCACGCGCGAGATGGAAGAGATGGCCAACAACGGCATTGCCGCGCACTGGCTGTACAAGTCGAGCGACGACGAGCAGCCCAAGGGCACCCATGCCCGCGCGCGGCAGTGGGTCAAGGGCGTGCTGGAACTGCAGCAACGTGCGGGCAACTCCCTCGAATTCATCGAGAGCGTGAAGATCGACCTGTTCCCGGACGAGGTCTACGTGTTCACGCCCAAGGGCCGCATCATGGAGCTGCCAAAGGGCTCCACTGCGGTCGACTTCGCCTACGCGGTGCACACCGACGTCGGCAACAGCTGCATCGCCTGCCGTATCAACCGCCGCCTGGCGCCGCTGTCGGAACCGCTGCAAAGCGGCTCCACCGTCGAGATCGTCAGCGCCCCGGGCGCCCGGCCCAACCCGGCCTGGCTCAACTTCGTGGTCACCGGCAAGGCGCGCACGCACATCCGTCACGCCCTCAAGCTGCAGCGTCGCTCCGAGTCGATCAACCTCGGCGAACGCCTGCTGAACAAGGTGCTCAACGGCTTCGACAGCGCCCTCGACAAGATCCCGCCGGAGCGCATCCAGGCCATGCTCGGCGAGTACCGCCTGGAGCTGATCGAGGACCTGCTGGAAGACATCGGCCTGGGCAACCGCATGGCCTACGTGGTGGCGCGACGCCTGCTGTCCACCGAGGGAGAGCAGTTGCCGAACCCGGAGGGTCCGCTGGCCATCCGCGGTACCGAAGGCCTGGTGCTGAGCTACGCCAAGTGCTGCACGCCGATCCCGGGCGACCCGATCGTCGGTCACCTGTCGGCGGGCAAGGGCATGGTGGTGCACCTGGAAAGCTGCCGCAACATCAGCGAGATTCGCCACAACCCGGAAAAATGCATCCAGCTGTCCTGGGCCAAGGACGTCACCGGCGAATTCAACGTGGAGCTGCGCGTCGAGCTGGAGCACCAGCGCGGCCTGATCGCCCTGCTCGCCAGCAGCGTCAACGCTGCCGATGGCAATATCGAGAAAATCAGCATGGATGAGCGCGATGGTCGCATCAGCGTCGTCCAGTTGGTGGTCAGCGTGCACGACCGCGTGCACCTGGCCCGCGTGATCAAGAAACTGCGCGCGCTGACGGGCGTCATCCGAATCACCCGCATGCGCGCGTAGCCCTTCCCTTGCAAGGAGTCACCATGACCAAGACCGTCATCAACAGCGACAAGGCACCTGCCGCCATCGGCACCTACTCCCAGGCGATCAAGGCCGGCAACACCGTGTACATGTCGGGCCAGATCCCACTCGATCCGAAAACCATGGAACTGGTCGAAGGCTTCGAGGCCCAGACCGTCCAGGTCTTCGAGAACCTGAAGGCCGTGGCCGAGGCCGCTGGCGGTTCGTTCAAGGACATCGTCAAGCTGAACATCTTCCTGACCGACCTGGGCCACTTCGCCAAGGTCAACGAAGTCATGGGCCGTTACTTCGAACAGCCGTACCCGGCGCGCGCGGCCATCGGTGTCGCCGCCCTGCCACGCGGCTCGCAGGTCGAGATGGACGCGATCCTGGTTCTCGAGTGATACCCCTGCGGCGAGCCGTCCGGCTCGCCGCGCTTTTTTCCTGAAGGACCCCGTCATGCGCCACGCGCTTGCCCTTTCGCTGGTTGCCGCACTGCTCGGCGGCTGTGCCAGCCACAAACCCGAAGACTACAACGGCATCTGGATCAACCAGGCCGCGATCGATGCTGCCTCCAAGGGCACCGGCCTGCGCTACGCGCTGGAGCGCAACGGTCCGAACTTCGAGTGGAAGGTCAACGTTGCTGCGAACCAGGCCAGCTACAGCAATGGCTTCGAGTTGGTCGAGGGGCGCCTGAAGGCGGTCGACGACAACCACTGGCAGGTGGAACTGGACGGCGACCAGGTGGAAAACCTCACGCTGGACGGCAAGGAACTGGTCCAGGCCACCAGTGAGTGGGCCCCGGAGCAGCACTTCCAGCGCAGCACCAACGTGATCGACCCCGACATTCCGCCAGGCGCCACCTTCGAGAAGGCCCTCTACGGTGCCTACATGAAAGGCGACTGGCGTGTTCTGGAAGGTCCAGGCCAGGGCGGCACCGTGCGCTTCCGCGACAACGGCAGCCTCGACGGCCTGCCCAACCTCGACCGCTATGCCCTGTGCCTTTCGGGCGACTGCGCGACCATGACCGGCAAGTACGACAGCCTCTGGCTGGAGCGCAACCAGCAGGGCAACCCGTGGATCTTCAAGCGCGATGGCAAGCAACTGGAGATCTTCCAGGCCATCAACGAAGCGCAGCCGGACGAGATGCCGGAACTGCGGCCGGGTGCACGGCGCTGGTTGCTGGAGCGCAAGTAGACCCGCCCCAGCAACCTCGCGACCAGCTAGCCTCGGCCCTCCAGAATCGCCGCATAGCCTTCGCGATAGCTGGGATAAGCCGGCGCCCAGCCTAGCGCCCGGGCCCGTGCATTGCTGCAGCGCTTGCTACCGGTACGCCGCACCCGCTGCTGTTCCGACCACTCGGTAACCCCCATGTACTCGCGTAACCAGGCCACCACTTCGGCCAGTGGTGCGGGTGCGTCGTCCACACCGATATAGCAATCGTCCAGCGGCGTCCCGGCATGATCCGCACGTAGCAGGAACGCCAGCAGGCCCGCCGCGTCCTCGGCATGGATGCGATTGCCGTACAGCGGCGGCTCCTCGGCGACCCGATAGCCTTGGCGTACCTGGCTCAACAGCCATTCACGCCCCGGCCCGTAGATCCCGGTAAGCCGCACCACGCTGGCCGGGATGCCGCTGTCCAGCGCCAGCCGCTCGGCCTCCAGCATCACCCGTCCGGAATACTCCTGCGGCGCGGTCTCTGCGGTTTCATCGATCCATTCGCCACCCTGCTGGGCGAAAACACTGCTGCTGGAGACGAACAGCAACCGGCGCGGCTTCTGCCCACGCTCGGCCAGCCAGGCCAGCACATTGCGCAATCCCTCGACATAGGCCGAGCGATAACCGGCCTCGTCATGCTGGCTCGCGGCCACGCAATAGACCAGGTAATCCGGGCTGGCGCTCGGCCAGCCGGCCGGCACCTGGCGCTGCTCCAGATCGGCGGCAATGGCGACAACACCCTCCGGCAACGCCCCGACATTGCGCCGCAAGCCACTCACCGACCAGTCGTCCGCCAGCATTTGCCTGGCCAGACGACCACCTACATCGCCACAACCGACGACCAGAACTGAAGGGGTAGACATGCTGAAACTCCCGTAACGATTGACCCGCACTATCCCGCCAAAATCGATAGGCGGCTAGCGACCACTGTAAAAAAAGCTACTTTATTACTTCTGCTAACAAGAATTACTTGCAATAATGGCCACCCTTTTTTTGTTCTCGGCCTGTTTCGAGGCCCTGAAGACCATCCACCCATTCATCTTCATCAGGTCCGGCCAGCATGACACGTATCCAACCTTCCGCTTCGCCAACCACGTCGCGCTCCCTGCGCGCCATCGCCGCGCTGATGTTCAGCCTGATGCTGACGCCAGTCGCCATGGCCGACGAGCCGACCGCCGCCCAGGCAGCCCCTGCTGCTGCCGCTGCGCCAGCCACTCCGGCAGCGGAAGGTGCCGCTCCGGTCGCGCCGGGTGCCGAACATGCCGCAACTGCTCCGGTCGACCCGGCCGCCGCTCCGGTGGAAGGCGCGGCCGACCAGCCGCTGAATGCGGACGGCGAGCCTCTGGCCGAAGACACCACCCTGGGCATGGGCCACGACCTGTCGCCATGGGGCATGTACCAGAACGCCGACGTGGTGGTGAAGGCGGTCATGATCGGCCTGGCCATCGCCTCGATCATCACCTGGACCATCTGGATCGCCAAAGGCTTCGAGCTGCTGGGTGCCAAGCGCCGCCTGCGCCGCGAGATCGAAGTGCTGAAGAAGTCCGCCACCCTCAAGGACGCGTCGGAGAAAACCGACCAGCCGGGCACCCTGGCGCATGTCCTGGTGCATGACGCCCTGGAAGAAATGCACCTGTCGGCCAACGCCCGCGAGAAGGAAGGCATCAAGGAGCGCGTGAGCTTCCGCCTGGAGCGCCTGGTTGCCGCCAGCGGCCGCAACATGTCCAGCGGCACCGGCGTACTCGCCACCATCGGTTCCACCGCGCCGTTCGTCGGTCTGTTCGGTACCGTGTGGGGCATCATGAACAGCTTCATCGGCATCGCCAAGACCCAGACCACCAACCTCGCTGTGGTCGCCCCGGGTATCGCCGAAGCCCTGCTGGCCACCGCCCTGGGCCTGGTTGCAGCCATCCCGGCCGTGGTCATCTACAACGTCTTCGCCCGCTCCATCGCCGGCTACAAGGCGCAGGTGTCCGACGCTTCGGCGCAGGTCCTGCTGCTGGTCAGCCGTGACCTGGACCACCAGCCAGGCGAGCGTTCCGCTCAGCCGCACATGGTGAAAGTGGGGTAAGCCATGGGCCTGCATCTTAACGAGGGTGGCGACGATCTCGCCGAGAACCACGAAATCAACGTAACGCCGTTCATCGACGTGATGCTGGTGCTGCTGATCATCTTCATGGTCGCGGCACCGCTGGCGACGGTCGACATCAAGGTCGACCTGCCTGCCTCGACGGCGAAACCCGCACCGAGGCCGGAGAAACCGGTATTCCTCAGCGTCAAGGCCGACCAGAAGCTGTACCTGGGCGAAGACCTGGTCCAGCAGCAGGACCAGCTCGGCGCGATGCTGGATGCCAAGACCAAGGGCGACAAGGAAACCACGATCTTCTTCCAGGCCGACAAGGGCGTGGACTACGGCGATCTGATGGAAGTCATGAACATTCTGCGCGCCGCCGGCTATCTCAAGGTCGGCCTGGTCGGGCTTGAGACGGCAGCGAAGAAATGATCGAGACCCGGTACAAGCTGGGGCGTTACGGCGGTAGCCTGTTACTCGTACTGGCAGTGCATGCCATTGCCATCGTGCTGACCTTGAACTGGTCGACACCACAGGCTATCGAATTGCCGCCCGCGGCCATGATGATCGAGATGGCGCCGCTGCCGGAACCGGCACCGCCGCCACCGCCCAAGGTGGTGACCCCGCCACAGCCGCCCGCACCTGTGGAAGAACCGCCGCTGCCGAAGCTGGTCGAGGCACCGAAACCGAAAATCGCCATTCCGAAACCTGCCAAGCCGAAGGCCAAGCCACAACCGCCGAAGCCCGAGCAGAAGGAAGAACCGAAGGAAAAACCGGTCGAGCAGGAAGTCGCCGACACCCCGCCGAGCACCGCTCCGGCGCAGAAATCGGCAGCCCCGGCACCGAGCATCGCGACCAACAGCAACGCCCTGCCGACCTGGCAAAGCGACCTGCTGCGTCACCTGGGCAAGTTCAAGCGCTACCCGGAAGACGCCCGTCGTCGCGGCCTGCAAGGTATCAACCGCCTGCGTTTCGTGGTCGATGCCGAAGGCAAGGTCCTCTCCTACTCGCTGGCCGGTGGTTCGGGCAGCGCCGCGCTGGACCGCGCGACACTGGAGATGATCCGCAAGGCCCAGCCGGTGCCGCCACCACCGAAGGAGCTGCTGAACAACGGCAGCATCGAAGTGGTTGCGCCGTTCGTCTACTCGCTGGACAAGCGCTGAGCCCCGCAACTGAAAGCCGGCCGCTGATGCGGCCGGCTTTTTTTCGGCCAAGATCGTCGTTTCTGTCGCACTGACCCAAGTCTGATAAGGTGCGTCTATCGGTTGCAGCCGCTATGCTGGGGCCGCTACTTCATGGACGCATGCTATGACCCTCACAGAACTACGCTACATCGTCACTCTTGCCCAGGAACAGCACTTCGGCCATGCCGCCGAACGCTGCCATGTCAGCCAGCCGACCCTGTCGGTGGGCGTGAAAAAGCTGGAGGACGAGCTGGGCGTACTGATCTTCGAGCGCAGCAAGAGCGCGGTGCGCCTGACCCCGGTCGGCGAAAGCATCGTCGCCCAGGCGCAGAAGGTCCTCGAGCAGGCCCAGGGTATTCGCGAACTGGCCCAGGCCGGCAAGAACCAGCTGACCGCGCCGCTCAAGGTCGGGGCGATCTACACCGTCGGTCCCTACCTGTTCCCGCACCTGATTCCGCAGTTGCACCGGGTCGCCCCGCAGATGCCGTTGTACATCGAGGAAAACTTCACCCACGTGCTGCGTGACAAGCTGCGCAACGGGGAACTGGACGCAGTGATCATCGCCCTGCCGTTCAACGAAGCCGACGTGCTGACCCTGCCGCTGTACGACGAACCGTTCTACGTGCTGATGCCTAGTGGCCATCCGTGGACCCAGCAGGCGACCATCGACGCCAGCCTGCTCAACGACAAGAGCCTGCTGCTGCTCGGCGAGGGCCACTGCTTCCGCGACCAGGTCCTTGAAGCCTGCCCGACCCTGGGCAAGGGCAACGACGGGGCCAAGCACACCACGGTAGAGTCCAGTTCGCTGGAAACCATCCGGCACATGGTCGCCTCCGGCCTGGGCGTGTCGATCCTGCCGCTGTCGGCGGTGCACAGCCATCATTACGCACCCGGGGTGATCGAAGTCCGTCCGCTGAGCCCACCGGCGCCATTCCGCACCGTGGCCATCGCCTGGCGCGCAAGCTTCCCGCGGCCCAAGGCCATCGAGATCCTCGCCGATTCGATCCGCCTCTGCTCCGTGGCCAAGCCACTCACGGGCGAGTAGGTCGTTGTCATGACCGAGTTGTCCCATGTGTCGGTCACGGCACTGAAAGGCGTTGGCGAAGCCCTGGCCGAAAAGCTGGCCAAGGTCGGCCTGGAGAACCTGCAGGACGTGCTCTTCCACCTGCCGCTGCGCTACCAGGACCGCACCCGCGTGGTGCCCATCGGCGCCCTGCGTCCGGGCCAGGATGCGGTGATCGAAGGGGTGGTCAGCGGTGCCGACGTGGTCATGGGCAAGCGCCGCAGCCTGGTGGTGCGCCTGGGTGACGGCAGCGGCGTGCTCAGCCTGCGCTTCTACCACTTCAGCATGGCGCAGAAGGACGCGCTCAAGCGCGGCACCCATGTGCGCTGCTACGGCGAAGCCCGGCCCGGAGCTTCGGGCCTGGAGATCTACCATCCGGAATACCGCGTGCTCAACGGCAACGAGCCGCCACCTCCGGTAGACCAGACCCTGACGCCGATCTACCCGACCACCGAGGGCCTGACCCAGCAGCGCCTGCGCCAGCTGAGCCAGCAGACCCTGGCGCTGCTCGGCCCGCGCAGCCTGCCGGATTGGCTGCCGGACGAGCTGGCCCGTGACTATCACCTTGGTCCGCTGGACGAGGCGATCCGCTACCTGCACCAGCCGCCGGCGGATGCCGACGTCGACGAACTTGCCGAGGGCCAGCACTGGGCCCAGCATCGCCTGGCCTTCGAAGAACTGCTGACCCACCAGCTCTCGCAGCAACGCCTGCGGGAAAGCCTACGGGCCCTGCGCGCGCCGGTATTGCCGAAGGCCAGCCGCTTGCCCAGGCAGTTCCTCGCCAACCTGGGCTTCCCGCCGACCGGCGCGCAGCAAAGGGTCGGCAACGAGATCGCCTACGACCTGAGCCAGCAGGAACCCATGCTGCGCCTGGTCCAGGGTGACGTTGGCGCCGGCAAGACCGTGGTCGCCGCCCTCGCCGCGCTGCAGGCCCTGGAGGCCGGTTACCAGGTGGCGCTGATGGCGCCTACCGAGATCCTCGCCGAACAGCACTTCATCACCTTCAAGCGCTGGCTGGAGCCACTGGGCATCGAAGTCGCCTGGCTCGCCGGCAAGCTCAAGGGCAAGGCCCGCGTCGCGGCGCTGGAGCAGATCGCCACGGGTACGCCGATGGTGGTTGGCACTCACGCGCTGTTCCAGGAAGAAGTGAAGTTTCACAACCTGGCCCTGGCGATCATCGACGAACAGCACCGCTTTGGCGTGCAGCAGCGCCTGGCCCTGCGCCAGAAGGGTGTCGGCGGCCAGTTCTGCCCGCACCAGTTGATCATGACCGCCACGCCGATCCCGCGGACCTTGGCGATGAGCGCCTACGCCGACCTCGACACCTCGATCCTCGACGAACTGCCGCCAGGACGTACCCCGGTCAATACCGTGCTGGTGGCCGACAGTCGCCGCTTCGAGGTGGTCGAGCGGGTCCGCGCCGCCTGCGCCGAGGGGCGCCAGGCGTATTGGGTGTGCACCCTGATCGAAGAATCCGAAGAACTGACCTGCCAGGCCGCCGAGACCACGTTCGAGGAGCTTTCCAGCGCCCTTGGCGAGCTGCGCGTCGGCCTGATCCACGGTCGCATGAAGCCCGCGGAAAAAGCCGCGGTGATGGCTGAATTCAAGGAAGGTCGCCTGCAATTGCTGGTGGCGACCACGGTGATCGAGGTCGGCGTCGACGTGCCCAACGCCAGCCTGATGATCATCGAGAACCCCGAGCGCCTGGGCCTGGCCCAGTTGCACCAGTTGCGCGGCCGGGTCGGGCGCGGCAGCGCAGTGAGTCACTGCGTGCTGCTGTACCACCCGCCACTGTCGCAGATCGGTCGTGAACGCCTGGGGATCATGCGCGAGACCAATGACGGTTTCGTCATCGCCGAAAAGGACCTGGAGCTGCGCGGCCCCGGGGAAATGCTCGGCACCCGCCAGACCGGCCTGCTGCAGTTCAAGGTCGCCGACCTGATGCGCGACGCCGACCTGCTGCCTGCCGTGCGCGACGCGGCCCAGGCCCTGCTGGCGCGCTGGCCCGATCACGTCAGCCCGCTACTGGAACGCTGGCTGCGTCATGGCCAGCAATACGGCCAAGTGTGACGTCTTCGGCGGAATTGGATCCAGCCTGCCGGTCAGGCTGGTTATACTCTTGCCACTGTAAAGAATTTGGATACAGACCATGATTGAAGTTGCCCTCGATACCGCAACCCCACAGGTTCCGTCTGTTATCCGGCTGCTGCTCGACAAGCTGGGTGTCGCCTACCGCGAAGTGGCCGATCACCCGCAGTTGCCGCCTGAAACCCGCATCCAGGCCGTCCTGCTGGACGACTCGGTGGGTGCCTTGATGGTGCTGTTCCCGCAGAACCAGTTGCTCGACCTCAGCCGCCTGACCGAACTGACCGGGCGCACGCTGGCCGCCGTGCCACTGGAGCGTCTGCAGCACATGCTCGACAAGCACGGGCTGAAGATCCTCCCGGGCATTCCGGCACTGACCAGCTCGCCCTGCCTGTACGAAGAAAGCGTGCTCAAGCCGCCGGCCCTGCTGGTGCACTCGGGTGAAGCCGGGCTGCTGCTGGAAATCGAGCGCGACGACTTCCGCAAGATGCTCAGCAAGGCCAGCGCCGGCAAGTTCGGCGAGCTGCTGAGCCAGATCCACCCCAACCTCGACCGCCCGGCGGACGACCGCGAGGAAATCACCCAGGCGGTCCAGGCCTTCACCGCACGACGCATCCAGCAGCGCCTGGAGTCGACCATCGAGATTCCGCCGCTGGCCGAGACCGCGCAGAAGATCATCAAGCTGCGGGTCGATCCCAACGCCACCATCGACGACATCACCGGCGTGGTGGAAACCGACCCGGCGCTGGCGGCCCAGGTGGTGAGCTGGGCGGCATCGCCCTACTACGCCTCGCCGGGCAAGATCCGCTCGGTGGAAGACGCCATCGTCCGCGTGCTGGGTTTCGACCTGGTGATCAACCTGGCGCTGGGCCTGGCCCTGGGCAAGACCCTGAGCCTGCCGAAGGACCATCCGCAACACACCACGCCGTACTGGCAGCAATCGATCTACACCGCCGCGGTGATCGAAGGGCTGACGCGCGCCATGCCGCGGGCCGAACGTCCGGAAGCCGGCCTGACCTACCTGGCGGGGCTGCTGCACAACTTCGGCTACCTGCTGCTGGCCCACGTGTTCCCGCCGCATTTCTCGCTGATCTGCCGCCACCTGGAGGTCAACCCGCACGTCTGCCACAGCTATGTCGAGCAGCATCTGCTGGGCATCAGCCGCGAGCAGATCGGCGCCTGGCTGATGCGCTTCTGGGACATGCCGGACGAACTGGCCACTGCGCTGCGCTTCCAGAATGACCCTTACTATGCCCGCGACCATTCGCCGTTCGCCAACCTGGTGTGCCTGTCGGTGCGCCTGTTGCGTGCCCGCGGCATCGGCTCGGGGCCGGACGAGGCCATCCCGGACGAATTGCTGGAGCGCCTGAACATCAGCCGCGAAAAGGCCGAGGACGTGGTGAACAAGGTGCTGGAAGCGGAAGTGATGCTGCGCGAACTGGCTTCGCAGTTCAGCCAGCACTGAAAAACGACGCGGACCTTGTGGGAGCGGGTTCACCCGCGATTACGGTGGTGAGTTCACCACTGCAATCGCGGGTGAACC